>CAZIIV010000260.1:0-3945 GCA_964539365.1 uncultured Desulfobacteraceae bacterium
TAAAAATGGCCTCCAGATAATCTTCCATGGCAGGTGTCAGTGGCTTTGGCAAGGTCTTGTTTTAACTCCTTTATTTTCTATACAGCTTTAATATAATACTTAGAAATGCCTAACAATATTTTGTATCACTAATTAATGTTCAGCACATCCTTTTGTCAAGCTTTTTTTATCGAAATTCTTGCAAACTGAATCTCAAAAAGGAGGTTTTGAAAGATGGGTGAGGCCGATGTCTATATCCAATAAAAATGGACAGCAAAAAAGCTTGACTTCTCAAGACGTCTGAAGTAGAGGGTTAATTTCAAATAATGGCAGAAGCCACCCGTATTTGGTTCAGTTTACAGCCGTAAGTCCTGTAAACTGCCAACTGGCGGAATAAAATCGAGTCTCCGCACGGTATTCGCGAAGATTGTATAATAAAGAAAAAGGCCACGAAGGTCCATGCTCCCGGAAGGGAAGCGGCTTCGCGGCCTTTTTTGTTGCAGGGGAACGGACGGTTGCCGTCCGGCTAATTATTGAGGTCTGAAATGTGAGATCCAAGGGCATTATGGAACCCGTGGGAACACAGGAGGCATTTTGTTAAGATTTACGATCATTTTGCAGATGGTGATCGGGCTGGTTATATGTGCCCCGCTACAGAGTTGGTCTGGGAACAGTGACGTCGAGGACCGTGTTGAAAAACCGGTCCGAGAGGCTATCCACATACGACGGAAAACACAAAAAGAGCGAGATCTTTGGCGGGAGGAACGGAGAAAACTTGTGGATGCTTATGAGGCGTTGCAACAGGAACAGAAGCAGCTGAAAGCGCAAAAAGACAGCCTGACGCAGACCTCGGCCGCTGCGGGAGGGCGTATTGCGTCCAAAGCAAAACAACTGGCCGATATTGAGCAAATTTCCGTTCAGATCCAACCTTTTTTGGTTGAATTGATCAAGAGGATGCATCAGCAGTACAACGATGACATGCCGTTTTTGGCCGGTGAGCGCGGACAGCGCCTTGACAAATTGGACGGTTTGGTAATGGATCCCCATGTGGCGGTCAGCGAAAAATTTCGCAAGATAATGGAAGCGCTCATGGTTGAGGCGGAGTATGGGCGAACCATTGAAGTATACCAGGAAACCATTGAGGTGGAGAACCGTACGATCCTGGCCAATATTTTCAGGTTGGGTCGGATCGCTCTTTTTTATCAGACCCTTGATCACAAGCGCTGCGGATTTTACAACGTGGTCTCAGCCACATGGAGTCCTCTGCCCAATTCTTACAATGGTTCGATTCACACTGCCATGGATATCGGGCTTAAACGGCGGCCGGTGGAGCTGCTGACGCTACCCATCGGAAGGATGACGGTACGATGAAACGCTTGTTTTGCCTGATTCTAATAGGAAGTTTGCCGCTAGTGTTCTTAAGGTCCCCGCTGTATGGCCGGGATATGCGCGATCTGCAGGTTCGGGCGCAACAAGCCAAAGAGACGCTGATGCAAAAAGCGGCGGAAGAACTCAAAGCGGCCGAACAGGAAGCCGCCGAAAGCCGGGATCGCATAATTAACGACAAGTCGGCCTTAAAAACTATCATTGCCAAGTTGAAAGTGCAAAATCGACAACTGCAGCAAGAGGTCGAGAAGCTTACTGCAGAATATCGCGCCCTGGAAGAAAAAGAGAAAATCTTGTCTCGGAAACTGGATGAAACCGACAGCATGGTCCGGGAACTGGTCGGAGTGATCCGGGTCAACGCCAAAGACCTATCCGCCCTGATGAACGAAAACCTGCAAACCGCGTTGGCCGGGAAGACCTCGGATTTTCCGGAAGCAATTGCCGGTCAATCAAAATTCCCCGGCATGAGAGACATCCGCAAGATGACCGAGGCGCTTTTTGATCAGATTAAAATGTCGGGTGAGGTTACGCTTACAAAAGGGATCATCGTAAACCGTGCCGGTCGGGAAGTTGAAGCCGATATCCTTGCACTGGGATGTTTTACCGCCGCTTATCGATTGGGCAAAGAGGTTGGTTTTCTGAACTATTCCGAGTCCGGCCAAAAACTGTACGCTCTTTCCCGGCTTCCGTCAGGCCGGCTGCAAAAACAGATTTTGCGCTATATGGAGGGGCGGGATGAAGCGGTACCGCTGGATGTCTCCCGTGGCGCCGCCCTGCGGCAGCTCACCCACGAGCTGAGCCTGTGGCAGCAGATTCCCAAAGGCGGCCCAATTGTCTGGCCGATTCTGGCGATTCTGGGTTTTGGCGTTGCCATTGTGATTGAACGGGTGATCTTCTTGCTGCGCAGAAGGTTTGATGCCGACGGTGTGATCGGCCGTATTGATGCCCTGGCGGCTCATCAGGACTGGGACGGCTGCCGGAAGACCTGTGCGCCGTTTGAGGAAAAAGCGGTGGTTCGTGTGGTGAAAGCCGGCCTGGACTGCTGTCATCTGGCCCGGGAAGAGATGGAAAACGCTTTGCAGGAAGCCATTCTCAAGGAAATTCCGCCCATGGAGCGCTATCTGTCCACGCTGGGCATGCTGGCCGCCATTGCTCCTCTGCTCGGCCTGCTGGGCACGGTGACCGGGATGATCGACACCTTTCATGTGATCACGCAGCACGGCACCGGTGATCCGCGCATGATGTCCGGGGGCATTTCCGTGGCACTGGTGACCACGATGCTGGGGTTGTCGGTGGCCATCCCCATCATGCTCGCCCATACCTTGCTCAGCCGGGCGGTGGACAATATCATCGGGCAGATGGAAGAAAAAGCCGTTGCCCTGGTGAACATTGTTCACAAAAATCGAGGTGCCTGATGATCGGTTTGATGCAAAGCCAATTTTTTCGACTGGAGGAGTACCTGAGAACCGGCGGGGTGGTCATGCTGCCGCTGGTGGTGCTGAGCCTGGTGATGTGGCTGCTGATCGTAAACCGGGCGCTGTTTTTCAGACGGTTGCATGTTAAGAATATGACCGCCAGGACGGCCCGGGAGCATATCCGCGACGGCCGTATTCCGGATCCCATGCAGTATCGTGGCGCCATCTCACTCCTGGTGGCCGAATTTGTCAGCCGGCGAAGCGGCGACCCCCAATTGGATCGTCATCTTCTGGATGAGACGGTCATGAAAATCAACCGGAAATTGACAGATTATCTGGCGGTTATTGGTGTGCTGGCCGCCATCGCTCCCCTTTTGGGGTTGTTGGGCACGGTGACCGGCATGATTGCCACATTCGACGTGCTGGCCGTTTTCGGCAGAGGCAATGCCAAAGCCATGGCCGGCGGTATCTCCGAGGCCCTGATTACCACTCAGACCGGCTTACTGGTGGCGATTCCGGGTCTTTACATGAAGGGATTTCTGGATCGCCGGGCGCACAACCTGTGCCAGCGCATCTCGGCGGTGGGATTTTACCTGAGGCGACACTTGTAGTTTTTGACCGGGCATCGGCTTTGGCACTGGCCGATTACCGGTTTACAGGGAGGGATCGGGACATGTTAAACATTACGGCGGCAAGACGGAACCATCGCCGGGTGGCTGAACTCAATATGGCGCCGCTCATCGACATGGTGTTTATCCTGCTGATTTTTTTCCTGGTTACCACTTCTTTTGTCAAAGAGACCGGTATCGACGTGAACCGGCCAACCGCCTCCACAGCCGTGGCCAAAGCCAAGGCCATGATTCTGATCGCTGTGGATCACCAAAACCGAATTTTTCTGGATCGCCGTGAAATCGATGTGAGGGCGGTGCGGGCCAATATTGAACGCGCCCTTGCGGAAAATCCGGATGGCGGGGTGGTTGTGGTTGCCGACAAAGCCAGCAGTACCGGTACGGTCATAATGGTCATGGACGGTTGCCGGATGGCCGGCGCCAAAAACGTGTCTTTGGCCGCCTCATTGCCGGAAGGCCGATGAGGTCTTCAATGTTTAACGGGAGCATTACCGATTTGTTAAAATGGTTTTCACCCATTGACTTATTCATTTTTT
>CAZIIV010000261.1:0-3862 GCA_964539365.1 uncultured Desulfobacteraceae bacterium
TCTCGCGGCTCATCCGGCGGCGTTAGATGTGGGGTAAACAATATGTCCAAGAGATTTCTAAAGACAACACTTTTTTTATTGTCCCTGTTGTTTTTGCTTTTTCAGTCACAATCTGCATTAAGCGATAACCTTCCTTTTGATTTTATGCCGGATTCAAGTTCGGTTAATGATTTTTCTCGAGCTTATGGATTCGTCGTCGGCCAGAACCTGAGCCTTTCTCGAATACAAAGGCAGTTCCGGGAATTAAATTCGCAATGCCTCAAATCTAAGGGAGCATTCGACCTTGCATTCGGTAGCTCAGTAAATATTTTGGAAGAATTTCTGAAAATGGTAATGAAAGAAAAATGGTCTGACTTCGCCAAATCCACCAGAAAAGAAATCGTTGAAATACTATCAGGATCAAATATTAACAAAAAACAAGCTGAAGATTTTTTAAAGGAAGTTGTCGAAAGATCAAAGGGGCAAATCGAAACACCTGTTCTTGAAGTACTATTAATGTGTAATCCATTATTTATTGAAAATCCTGTTGAAGAATTAAATAAGGGCTTTAAACACATTTACAGCACGAAAGGTCATCCAAAAGCGAAGAGCCTTGATATCCAGCTCGAGTACCCAATGAGTTGGTCAATAAGAGAAGGGAATCGTCCAAACATTATAAAGTTTATGATGGCAAACAATGGTAAAGGCCCCGCCAGTTTTTCAATAATGGTTCGAGATATATTCGCTGAAGCAGGAAGCGACGAAATACGGAGTGAGTTGTCTCAACTTGAAACTATAAATGGTGCAAATGAAATTGCACTAGAAATGTTTTCTGACGACAGTCTCATAGAAATGGCAAAAGGTATGGGCGCCAAAAATGTCAGAAATATTGAAACCAAGAGAATTGTTCTCGATCGCTGGCCTGGTGCAATGATTGAATTCATCGGCGAACAACAACGTGTCGATTTAAAAATTACATCATATTATCAAAGCTATATTTGCCTGTACAAAAATTATATGATTTTTCTTCAATGCGGCGTTTTCAAATGGCCGTGGGATAAGGGAGACGATTTCCAAAAAAGAATCGATAGGTATAAGCCTATATTTAGAAAAGTCGCTTATAATTTTATCATCCAGAGCCAATATTAATGTTTTCTGATTTTCAATGGAGATATCACGAATGTCAAAGGCAAAAAGGTTTTTCATAAGATTTCTGGGCGGATTGTTTTTCGCTTTTTGTTGGTCTTTATTCAGTGTTTTAACCGGCATCTACAAACAAGGGCAAACGTCCGCAATTTATGGGTGGGGAATATTGGGTTTCTTCCTATTAGGCAGCTGGCTAAGTAAAAAGTGGTTGGATCGTCCTCGACCAGATAAGCAGGATACATAAGTTCAGATAGAATTTCTTTATGGTGTTCATTTATAAAATTAGCATCTAACCTCGCTGGTGCAGGGGACGGTAAAAAGCGCGCCGCCCCTGACCAGCCCGTTGGCCTATAAAGGAATGTAAGATGATTTACGCAATATATATAGTACTTATTCTGGCTTCTTTTTTAGTGGTTTTGAATGGATTCCTCAGAGGTGCGAAAAAAGCTCAAATAGATGCAGTACTCAGTATCTTGTTGCTTGGCCTTGTGATCGCAGCTTTTTTTGTCGCGGGTTGGAAAAGCGCTTTTCTTGGTATTGTTTTGGCTTTCATTTCGGCGATTGTCACACGTGCCATTGCTGCACGCATTGCTTCAAAACTTTTTGCAACATCTTCAGGCGGTGGTGGATCGTATGTGGGACTGCCACCGCGCCCTCTCCAAAAAATCTCCCAAGACCTTGGAAAGTCACTTGATCCAAATAAAATCATGGACGATATATTAAGTGGCAACGACGATAACGATAATGCAGAAGAAGCTTTCTTTGATTACTGTGAGCAGCAGCCATCAATCCAAGCTTTGCTTAGAGAATTCAACGTTTCGCGGAAAGACCTTCAAGAATTATACAATAAACTTATTATGGCTGGTGCTGGTCAGTGGACCTGCGGTCATTGGGTGCCTGCTTCAGCCTTGGCTTATCCTGAATCATTGCGGTATGTACTTAACCGAAGGGAGAAAAATATTCAAGAAACAGCATTCAATTTAATCATGTATTTCGAGCAAGGCTCACCTTTGCGAACTTGAAATTTGACAAGTGGCATAGGCCAACAATTTGCTGGAGAGGGACGCGCAAAAACCGCGCGCCCCTCAGCAATACGTTGGCAATAGAGATGAAAATTGAAAGGAGATTTCGATATGCCCAAACAAAAATCCAAGCTGCACAAGTTCGGAGTCCGGTTTTTTAGTGGTATAGCCGCGGCATTTTTATGGTCCATCATTGCCGTTTCAGTAGGAATTAATAAATCAGCCATATATGGGTGGGGAATTTTAGCATTCTTTCTTCTTGGCGGGTTCCTTGGAATTAAATTAATGAATTGGAGAGAAGAAAGAAATTGGAAAAAGAATAGTTTCAAGTAAAGAGAAAGTGAACGTAGAAAGAGAGTCATTGAATCTTTTTTGTGCTGCACAACTTAAGGGCGTGGAATAAAATGTAAATATTGCAGTAAGATACTTAATTATACAAAAAATCAGAAACGGAATGGTGGTTACATGAAAAATCTTCTCAAAATTTCACTCTTAGTTTTATTTATCGGATCTCAGGCATATGCAAGTCAAGAATTTTCTATAGCAGATACTGTGGAAAAGGGGAAAATCTCATACCAGACTTGGCAAACCTGGACATCAAATACAAGATTAATATACGTAACTGGCTATATTCACGGAAACGTTGAAGCTATTATTTCTTGTATAGCTTCTTCACAGGGTATTGATACTGAAACAAAGGGTCTAGATATGGCTGTTTTCAGGAAAAAGGCGCTGACCATGTACGAAGATTACAGTGTCGATTATGTGATTGCTTTTATAGAGAAATCATTCAAAGATCCTTTAAATAGACGGCTGTCAGTTAATGAGTTAATAAATTTATGTTTAACCAACATCCTTTTAAATAAAGCAAAATGATAAAATACAAACTGATAGATTTCATACTTATAGAATTCACAGGTAATACTTTTCAAACCTAATGTCTTTACCGCTCATTATGATTAATGAAATCTGAAGATGGATGTTATCATGGAGGTGCATATGACATCAACTTGGGATAGCTTTGATGCAGAGGCCGAAAGAGTAGAAATTACAACTGATCAACAGGCACCTGAAATATGTTTGCTCCTCAAAGATTCAATGTCTACCCTTGCGGATGGTTTTACAGAAGCCGAAATAAAAGGTTCAGAGTCAGCGTGCGCTCAGATAGGGCTTTACAGCCAAAATATGAATACACTTAAGTGCAGTGTAGACTTGGCTATGCGAGGTTACTACACTCAATCCGCTGGGTTATTACGTGGAGTGTATGAAAACTGGATCGCTTTTCACTACATTGCTATATTTCCTGCAAAGGCTAAATTTTGGCTTAATAAAGGTCTGAGACCCCCTAAACATTCAGAAATGTTCAACGCCTTAGGGCCTGACTTCGTTGAGAGTAAGGATGATGCACGAGGATGGTATGGTGCACTTTGCCGCTTTGCACACACTGATGCACTTGTTGTTTTACCTCATCTCGGTAGCTATCAGGGGGAGCAATGTGCATTCATAGGTGCGGAATATAAACCTGATCTTTTTAAAACCTGTGCCTATACAATATCTCTTTTTACAAGCATTATGCTTAGGGAGATATCTAAAATGGTATCGCCTAATTCTGAGTGGCAACAGCGTTTTATGACAAGCATTGAGGCATTGCTGCAATTCATTGAACAGGAAAACGATGACTTCAGAAGGAACGATAGCAATTAAAAAATGCCAAC
>CAZIIV010000262.1:0-3808 GCA_964539365.1 uncultured Desulfobacteraceae bacterium
AATGATTGCGAAATGCAGCACAACGCAGAAGTTGGACTTTTTACGAGACCGTCACGTTTCAATGCTGTCAATTTTGATCGCAGTATACTGCTGTCGATGTCCCAGCTTGCGTCGATATCTTTTTCTTCGTTTGTACTTAAAAACGATAATCTTTTTTGCCTTGCCCTGCTCAATGATGTGGCCTTTTACCGCTACATTGTCAAGAACCGGACGACCGATACTCACGTTCTCTCCGTCTGAAAACATAAGAACTTTGTCAAAGGAAACCGAACTGCCGACTTCCCCGGGAATTTTTTCTACCCTCAAAATATCGCCCTGCTGAATTTTATATTGCTTTCCGCCTGTATTAACGATAGCATACATTTATTCGATCCCCCTCAAGGTACTGATCTTAATTCTCAAATATAAAATGTTAGATTTTAATCTATCACAAAAATTTGTCAAGATAAAATTTAATTAAGTTACCACGAAGCCCACGAAGTCCTCGAAGGGTAAAAATAAAATCTTCATGCCCTTCGTGGACAAATAATCTATATGCCGGCTGAAGGAGGCTCTTTTTGGAAACATCTGTCACTTATCGGGTTATACACTGGAATAAGGAACTCTATACATCTTCCCGGCACAAACTGATCGGCGAAGAACCGCTCTCGATCCGTGTTCAAGGGAAACCGTATTCTGTGGTTATGCGGACTCCGGGTGATGAATCGGCCCATGCTGCGGGTTTCTGTCTCGCCGAAGGAATTATTGATACTCCCGAGGATATTAAGGTTATCTCATGTTGCGACGGAACGGATTCTAATGTGGTCACCATTACTCTTGAAGAATCGCGTCAGAGCAAAATCACCGAGGTTTTGGAAAGACGCGGCTTTATCAGCCAGACCAGCTGCGGGATTTGCGGCAAGGAGATCGTCAAAGATCTTTACCAGTCAATTCAACCCATAAAAAACAATATTCAGATTGACGCGGGGGCGGCACTCGAATCCCTTGAAAATCTTTCCAACCACCAGCCGTTGCGTAATCAGACCCGTGCATCTCACGCCGCCGCCCTTTACACGTCTGATTTTAAGCTGTTATCGGTGGCAGAAGATGTCGGCCGACACAATGCACTTGATAAAGCCATCGGAAAGGTTTTTCTTAATCATACTCTTGACAAGGCTTCAGTCTTGATCCTTTCTTCAAGAATCAGCTATGAACTGGTACAGAAAGCTGCACGGGCCCGCATCCCTCTCATATTGGCTTTTTCGCGACCCACATCTCTGGCCGTGGAACTGGCATCCAAATTAACCATGACGTTGGCATGTCTGGCCAAAGGTGGCGGATTGTATATTTTCTGCGGAGAGAACCGTTTCATTATTTAAGCGGATTTTTCAATTATTTCTTTAATGCGGCGGGGAATGTCCCATTTTTTCAAAAAATGTGACACACGGGGAGGGACCATATGCTCCCACGGTTTTTCGTCCACCATAAGGCGGCGAATTTCAGCGGCACTGATGCCTTTTTTTGAGGGCGGCACTTCCCACAGGACATGGGTCTTGAGTCCGAGGGAGTTAAAAATGCTGAGTTTCTTTCTTCCCCAGTCATCATAAATGGTCAGGAAAAATAAAGCATCCAGAGGTACATAATACTTATAAAGCCCGGGCATACTGATGGGAAACGGAACAACGGAAAACTCGGCGGGTGTTACCCCGTCGGCCTGTAATGCCTCATTCACCAGAATATATCGCTCATAATAGGTCAGCGGATTGGACAAAGGACTGTCTCTTTGAGAATCTTCCGGTTCTTTTTTGCTTAAGGTGGGATCGGAATTGGTAATTCCCACAACCAGATGCCGGCAAAACTGTTTTCCCGCCAGAAGATACTTAACATGGTCATTATGAAGAATTTGGAATCTTCCATGAATGACGCCGGTTTCGGCCGTCTGAACCGACGGATTTTTTACTATGATGCTGTTCATTTTTTTATATCCCTAATCTCAAAGCCTGCAAAGCATACAGAGTGGATGTAAATCAAGACTCTTGTTTGCTAAGATTGCCATGGCTTTTTGGTTTCAGGTGTCAGGTTTACCAACGGCCTTGATTTGCATCCGATTTCAATAAGGGTCATCAGTTACTCCATCTTAAAGAACGTATACTTTCCCGGCCAGTAGGGTTGATCAACGGGCGTATCCATTATTCCGTGAAGTTTTGACCGGTTTAAGTGATTCAAAACCATATATATCAGTTCTTTGCCTCTGAGCGTTCCCAAAGCACCGGAAGCCGCACTAATTTCATCAAACTGTCCGACCCGGTCTCGCCTTACGCCGGTGCCATGAAACAGAATCGGAACGCTTTCGCCGGAATGGATCAACGGACCCGAGCTGGGTGTGGAATGATCGGCAGTTACGATAACCAGCAGATCCGGATCTTCCAACAGGGGTTGGATCACCTTTCCAATACCTTTATCCAGGGATTCAATGACCGATTTTTTGGCCAGAGGATTTTTTGTGTGTGCAGCCTCATCCGGTGTTTTGGTGTGCACATGGATAAAATCATATCGGTTCAAGGATTCATAAGCCATACGGATTCGCTCGGCCAAATCTTTGCCGGGATTTCCGGTATCCGTGACTTTTTTAACATCAAGGCCGATATATATAGCAAGACCCCAGTACACCAGGCCGGATGCCATGGACAGCCCGCGCAGCCCGTATCGATCCTCAAACGGTGTTGTATGTTTCAGCTGTCCCGCCCTCTGGGTAACAAGGCAGTTTACGGGTAGTTTTCCATTTTTAATCCTTGCCTGATTCACAGGATGCACGCGAAGTTTATGATAAACACGAATGAGATATTTTTTTAAGGCCAAAGCGGTATTTTCAGTTGCCGGGTCATCCCGGTATTCGGTCCATGCCCGTATATCAATCAACGGCCTGTTATTTACAAACGGATCCGAGTCTGTAATAAAAGGGGACACACTCCCGTGAAGCGTAACAATACCGCGAATCCCGCCTGTGGGATTAAAGCGTATTCTCACTCCCCCTGTTTCAAATTCTCGAACAACATCAACAAATTCTGCAATCTCCCCGTCTGAAATTACCGGTTTCCCCTCTTCAAGGACAAATTTTTTTTCAGATTCTGTTATACTGGAAAAATGAGATAAAATCGCGACATCTTTGTGTTGAAATTCAATTTCTGCGCCCAATGCTTCCAGCGCCCCCCTTCCCGGAAGCTCCTTGATATCATAACCGAACATAATAAAATGGGCATTTTCACTGGGAAGCGCCTGGCCCATGCAGGCGGCATGGTATAAACCATTGGCAGACGCCACTGCCAGTCTGTCTAAGACAGGGGTTTTGGCAGCCTGAAGCGGTGTCTTAAAATCAAGTTCCCGGTATGATCTGTCTCCAAGTCCATCGAGCAGGATAAGAATACATTTTTCAGGCATATCCAACTCCCTATTCCTGTTTTTTCTTGTATCAATTCGTCAGGATATAATATACGTTGCGCAGGCATCCTCCGATTCCCAGGCGGTTACACGGGTAACCTCTACATTGGAATCTTTTAACAGCGTTTGAAGGGAGGTTGCAATATAATAGGAAATGTTTTCCGAAGATGGGGGATGGCTATCATCAAAGTAGTCCAGTTCATTTAAAAACTTGTGATCCAGACTTGTTATGATTTCAGAGACCTGTTGTTTTAACTCGCCAAAATCTATCAGTACGCCGGCATCATTGAGAGTTTCGCCGGCCACGCAAATTTCTATCTTCCAGTTGTGCCCGTGCAGGTTTTCACATTTTTTGGCCACCATCTTGAGTTGATGAGCGGCCGCAAAATGA
>CAZIIV010000263.1:0-3778 GCA_964539365.1 uncultured Desulfobacteraceae bacterium
GATTAAAAACAGGGCTGTTTTTTGGCCTTAAAACGATGTTTTCGGGGCTGAAAAAGGACTCTTAAGAAATCAGGGGATCGAGGTTCTTTCCAATTAAGCAATCGGGATACTGGTGCAGAAAATTCGGGATGGTTGAAACCGATGAAAACGACAAGGGTCAGGTCTTCATTCTTCACATTGTATCGAAAAACTGACTGACCCTTGGAATGTGTAAGTTTTTGACAAGTTTGATTCGTATTGAGCATTCTCAACAGATCGCAGAACGTGTCAGAGGTGAAATACCGATTAGATATCACAATCCCGGTAATAGGCCATGTTAATTGGATACCTGAAAAATAATCCTGGCTTGATATTTACAGTTCCAATTTAATATCTATTGGTTTTAATAAATTCAAGGTGTTATCAAGGTGATCACATAATCTCCGCCCAAATTAAAAGATGGCGTTCATGATTGAGACAAGAAATACTGTATTTTATATACGACTGATGTCTACAACATACCGATCGTTATTTCCTCATTTAAATTTTTACCCTATTATCTGAGCTATCTTATTAATAATTGAAACCATCCCGATAACCACGAATAATCAGAGTCGGAATTTGGATGGATTTTTATAAATATAGCCCTCTTGTCTTACCATAGACCTTATCCCCTTTCACATACAGACAGGTCACTTACCACAAAATTTATTGCTTAAAAATAATATGTTCCTTTTTTACCCTTTACCGTCTGAATCTATCATGCTCCCAAATGGACTCTGATATAATTCTTATATAATTTGGTCTTGACTGCTGGAATAAGAGCTTTTATTGTACAAAACGATATGAAAAGAACTGGATGACACCTCCAAGTCCTCTAACGAAACTTAAGATTAGTTTTAATTGAAACCAAAACCATGAAGCAATTCAAAAGGCGAAAGAAGAAAAAAGGCGTTCTAAGGGGTCCACCGGCCAACAAGAGAAAGAGAAAATACCTCTGGTTGAACGTGTTTCCTGACGACCTTTGGTTGAAACTTCGCCGGGGAAAAACTATTTGGGAGGTTTTGCAGAACACAGATTCAGACCTGGGAAGCGACTGTGGTGGCCTGGGAAAATGCGGTAAATGTAAAGTAAAAGTCCTCTCTACCATCGGCCCGCCTTCAAAGGAAGCCAAGGAACTCCTCGACGAAGAAGAACTGAATACAGGAATTCGTCTTGCCTGCCGGACCAAAATCAAAAAAGACCTTGCCATCTATGTTGGAGAAGCCAATTCTGAATTAAAATATTTCCAGATTCTTAAGGCCGGATACCTTCCTCTGTTGCAACTTGACCCGCTTATAGAAAAGACCCTTGTGAGCGTACCTCCAGACCTTCTTTATGAGGGGATTTCGGATTTAGAGCGGATTAAACTCATGCTGGGGCCGAAATATGACAATCTGAGAGCATCCATTTACTGTCTCGGCACACTACCCAAGATGTTGAAGAAGACCGGATACTACGGAACTGCCGTGCTCCATGACAACTACTTAATGGCCTGGCAAGAGCAAGAGAAATTAGGCCGCAACTACGGCTTGGTCTTTGACCTGGGAACAACCACCCTGGTGGGAAAACTCATTCGTATGCTGGATGGAATTGAGGTCGCAGCTATTTCCCGCATCAACAGCCAGGTCAAATACGGCGCGGACGTCGTCAGCCGTCTTCACTATCTGAAAAATCATCCAAAAGGTCTTCGCCAGCTACACGATCTTCTGGTAAAGGATTTGAATCGCATCACCAGCAGGCTTTTGGAGGTGGACGGTCTCAAACCAGATGAAATTTTTGTCGCCGTTGCCGCAGGGAACACGACCATGCAGCACTTACTTTTAAATGTAAACCCGGTCGGGATCGCCCAAGCACCATTTTCGCCTCTTCTAAAAGATGGTACCGTCATCAGGGCTGCGGATGTTGGCCTTAAGTTACATCCGGAAGCCCGGCTTTATCTGATGCCAGCCAGAGCAGGTTACATCGGTGGAGATTTGATTAGCGTAATTCTCTCCTCTGGAGCCGCCGAGCAGGATGATTCCCTGATTTTGGGTTTGGATATCGGCACGAATGGCGAAATTTTTCTTGGCAATCGCAAGAGAATGTTGACCTGCTCGACCGCAGCCGGACCCGCTCTGGAGGGTGCCAGCATCTCCCACGGCATGATTGCCCGGCTCGGAGCCATTGAGGGTGTCAGTTTCCAAAATTCAAATCTGCACTATCGTATCATTGGCAACATCAAGCCTAAAGGGCTTTGTGGAAGTGGCTTGGTTGATTTGGTGGCCGTGCTTTTGCATTGCGGCGTGATCGACTATGAGGGCCTTGTGGGGGACGTGGGTCAAGAAATATCAAATGATTTGAACTCAAGGATCATCAATCGGTCGACGGTCAATGACTTTCTGGTTGCTTCGGCACAGGAAAGCTATGACGGCAGGCCTATTTATCTGACCCAGAAAGACATTCGGGAAGTTCAGCTCGCTAAGGCAGCCATTGCCGCCGGTATTAAGACTCTTATGAATGAAATGGGTGTTGGGATTAAAGACATCGACCAGATGTGTCTTGCAGGTGCGCTGGGAAATTATGTCAATCCCATTAGTATCATGCGCATCGGCCTCCTGCCCAAGATTAACCCTCAAATTATCAAGAATTTGGGTAATGCCGCCAGCACAGGGGCCGCCATGGTTCTGCTATCCAAGGCTCATTGGCAGCAGGCAAACAAACTTGCTCACTTCATCGATCACATTGAGCTTTCTACCCGCTTCGACTTTAATCAATATTTCATTGAAAGCATCGACTTTCCCGAAGAAAACCTCTGGTAGGATTTAATATCACTCTGATCAGCCGCTTTTTATATTCCCATGTTTGGAATACCTCCAATTTTTAATGTCGGACGGACCTGCGATACCTGCAATTTAACGCACGATTTTGTCCATCAAAATATTCTGTGTCGCGTAACGATATCTGCAAAGGGAGCAAATTGCAAATTGTAGGCAAATTACCCCAATTAGACCTGTTTCAGATCGTGGGATATCTCCAAGGTATTCATTGCGAACAATGCACGAAAATAGTATCATCACCCTTACTAAATTTTTCTTCGGAGATATCGTTTTTTCAAAAATGGTAAATCCATTTCCGGGAGTTTGCCTTTATTGCATTTTGATGATATCTGTATAAAAATTAGAATTGATTCAGGTTGTTAGATTGATAAGTTATGTTTACTTTTTAAAAGGAGGTCAAACATGAGTGACTATAAGAAAAACGTGAGTCGTCACATAGGTTATTTTTATGCAATTATATCTATTACAACAATGCTTATATGTTTATTAACAAGCGCTATCTACGCCCAGGAGCTGGCCCGTCCATCGACATTGCCTGATCTAAGCGGCATGGCTTGGATTGAAGACGACCTTTTTTTGGGTGTTCATGACGCCAAGCGCAATCCTGAGAAATACAATTGGCCTCGCGCCAGTTTTGTACGTCTTCCGAAGTCGGAGCTACAAGGCGTTACTTGGCAATCGCTAAATCTTAATTTTCCCGGACCCGAAGGGCGCAGTAGTGACATGGAGAGCGCATGCCGTATTCCGGGCAGCAAATCATTTCTGTTCGCTGAAAGCGGTCAGGAAGGTGAGCGTGACCACCGTATTTTTTATGCCGTGTATGATGATGGCAGACTAAAGATCGAGTCGTATATCCTTTGGCCTGTAGATATTGAGAATGTCGAGGCCACCGAAGTCTGTCAGGTTGGCGACCGGATGGTTTTTCTGTATGCAGAACGATC
>CAZIIV010000264.1:0-3774 GCA_964539365.1 uncultured Desulfobacteraceae bacterium
TTTAAACATTACCAAGGATAAATTCGGTTTGAAGCTCAATATAATCTTCAATACTGTAATTCCGTGCAAGAAACCATCGCCGGAACGTCCACATATGGCCCAGCACGGAAATATTGTGCGCGACAAGTTCCATGGACCGCTCGCTAATGCGGGGCAACTCACCGGATGAAATAAGACGGACCAGCACTTCCGTGAAGATACCGGTAATACGAACTTCGTTTTCAAGTACTTTTTTACGCCATCGCGGCGGCAGAGATTGGGTTTCCTGGTATATAAGCAGAACATGGTCGCTCATGCGATGACAGACCAAAAAATACTCCCGGATTACTTCGGCCAATGGATTTTTATCCCCGGACGCGCTGGTCATTGCCTGAGAGACCCCCCGCTCGACTTCGTCGTGGATTGCGTCGCAAACCAGATACAAAATATCTTCCTTGGATGCGATATATTCATATAATAAACCGATGGAAAAGCCGGCGGCGCGGGCGATTTGCCTTGTAGTGGTTTTATGAAAGCCCTGTTTGATGAAAAGCTGAACCGCGGCATCCACAATCTGTCGATGCCGTTGTTCCACAAGATCAGGATTTTTTATCTGGGTAGTTATCCCTTTTATCGCGCGTATTTTTTTCAACATACCCCCGGGAGAAAATTTTTTGTTTTTGAAACATGCTCAATTCCGGGCTTAAATCATGACTGAGCGCTCGTTCAAAATTTATACCATGTATCTGTTTTTGGTGTCAAGATATTTTCACATGGGAGAACAGATTAACTGCATGTAATCAATGGGATGAGAAAGAAATTGGCGAATCAGGATTGTCAATGGTATAAAGATCATTATTTTAAGACTGAGCGTTCGTTCACTAAAGCATGCAGGGTGAAGGCCTCATTTAAACATCCAATTGAGTAAAACGCTCAATTGGATGTTATCCGTTATTTTGAAAAAAAGTTGCTTTTTTGGGCAAAAAGTTGAATACAATAAAAAAACACGGTTATCCGGATAATAAAATAAAATTCAAAAGGAGGGTAAATCATGGAGAGCGAACTGATTTTAACAGACAAGCAGGATATGATAGGTTTGATTACGCTAAATCGTCCCGAAGAAATGAACACGTTTAATGTTCCCTTTGCCAGGAAATTGAATGACGCACTTTGGGAAATGGATCAGGATGACGAAATTCGTGTCATCGTCATCCGGGCATCGGGAAAACATTTTTCAACGGGCATCTTACTTTCCGAGTTCAAAGATAAAACGCATAAGGACTACCGGGAATTTATAAAATTGATGGACGAGCACAACCACACCATCGCCCGAATGAAAAAGCCTGTTATCGCCTCGGTCAAGGGCTATGCTCTTGCGAACGGTGCAGGGCTGGTGTTTGCCTGTGATTTAGCGGTGGCCGCCGAGGATGCAAAGTTCGGAACCACCGCCATAAACGTTGGGTTAATCTGTCTGGGTCCGGCGATTCCGATGGTGCGTTCCCTGGGACGCAAAAAAACTCTTGAGATGGTACTGGCCGGTGACGTCATTTCCGCTGCGGAAGCCGAAAAACTTGGACTCATCAACAAGGTGGTACCGCCTGAAGAACTCGAAGCATCCACAATGGAACTCGCCGCCAAGCTGGCAAAGAAAAGCCCGCTGGCGCTCCAGATCGGGAAGACAGGTATCTACGGCATGTCGGACCTTCCATACCATCAATCCATCGATTATCTGGGAGAATTGTTTGCTGCGCTTTGCGCCACCGAAGATGCCCGGGAAGGGGTGGCGGCTTTTTTGGAAAAGAGAAAACCCGTGTGGAAGGGGATATAATATTCTAAATCTAATCAGTGCCGAATGAGGTCAGAGATAGATGGCTTTGCCTTGGAGTTTTGTGTCTAAAATTACAAATTCAAAGCACCAAATATCAAAAAAATCTCAAACTCAAATTTCCAACACGCGGCGCAAGCGCCTGCGCTGCGCGTGACCAAAACCTTTCAGGGCGAGACATTTTTTGGATTTTCGAATTTCGGTCATTGGAAATTGTCTGCAATTTGTAATTTGATATTTGGGATTTTAATGAGCTAATAAACTGCTAAAAAATCAAATCCACTACGGGGATCACCAAACCCTGGTTCTTTGGGCCAGGATTCTTTAGTTTTATAAAGGAGCAATTTTGGACTTGAACAAAGCAGAGAAAATAGAGGATCTGGATCCTGAACATACGGCCCGGCTGGTTCTGGACATTTTCCATCGCATCATTATTCATTACGCCTTATGGTTTAATGAGGTCAAGCACCAGATGGGAATGGAAAAAGCCCTGGATATTCTTAAAAAAGCATCGGAAAGAAGTTACGGCATTCAAATGAAACGGCTGTCAAAGGCCCTGGGGTTTGATATGAAAGACGGCATTCCGTCGCCGATGTTGAACAAGTCAAAAGAATCGCTGAAGGAACTTATGGATCTTGTGGCCGTGAACTGGCTTGCAAATGACGGAGTATGGTTTCAGGCTGTGGAATTTATATATGGGATGAATGATGCCAAGCGATGTAATGATTCCTGCTGGGCCCAATTTTCTCCTTTTGAAGCCCGGGCCATTAAGAATTTTTTGAATCTTTCTGAAAAACCCGGTTTGGAGGGTTTGAAAAAGGCGCTTAATTTTCGTGTCTATGCCTGTATCAACACGCAATCCATTATTGATGAAGGGTCTGACAGTTTTGTATTTCAAATGAACGAGTGCAGGGTTCAAACTGCTCGAAAACGCAAAGGGCTTGACGATTATCCTTGCAAATCCGGAGGACTGGTTGAGTATACCTATTTTGCCGAAGCTGTTGATCCGAGAATCCGAACCGAGTGCATCGGCTGTCCGCCGGATGACCATCCCGAAGAATGGTTTTGTGCATGGCGTTTTATATTAGAATAAAAAAATTCTTTAAAAATTGAAGAACTCGTAACCCGTCGAATCAACTACGTTTTAGGTTTTAGGCTTTAGAAGTGAGATTATAAATATTCACTGTTCTTACAAAAACTTAAAGCTTAAAACCTAAAACCTTAAACAATCGTGGAAAGCCGTTTTTTTAACCTTTTACGAATCCTTCACATTCGCCACCCACTCAATAATCTTAATCGCCTTTTCAGTTGAGATCCGGCTCCTGTTCAACGTCAGGTGAAACAAAACCGGATCGTTAAAGCACTCGCCACAAATTGAACGCAGAAACCATCGCTGATTTTTATCATGTCGTTCGATAATTTCATGGACGATATTTCCGGGGATGTTCCATTCTTTCATCGCATATTTTTTTCGCCAATCCAATGGAGCAATCAGATGAAAATGATAGCAATTTTTCATGTCTTTTAAAAAAAAATATGCTGCCCGACCAATAATCACTACATCATCATCTTCGGCGGTCTTTAAAATAAGGTTCCTTAAGCTGGTCTGATATCCTTGCTCTTCCACCACGCTTTTATCGTGTCCGACAATTCGCTGAATATAGTTTTGGCCGAATAATTTTGAGAATGAATTGGATATTCTGTATTCTCTGCTTTTTTCAAATGACTCCAGGGTTCTTTCCGATACATTGAGATCTTCTGCAATTTTCTGGAAAAGAGATTTATCAACATAATGGTAGCCGAGTCTTTTGGCAAGCATCCGACCCAGTTTCCTGCCACCTGAAGCATAATCCTTGCTGATCGTCATTATGGCCATATTTTTTCCTTTTTTGATTAAGGGTTAAGTGATTATAATGAAAAACCCATCTTAATTTATTGCATTTGATGTTATATGATGCAATAAATTTTGT
>CAZIIV010000265.1:0-3765 GCA_964539365.1 uncultured Desulfobacteraceae bacterium
TGGAATTTGCCTGCCCGCCGGTTTTTTGGCGGGGTGCTTGGAATTTGTGATTTTAGACACAAGATTCCAAGGCAGAGCTTTCTATCTGTACCCTGGCCCAAAGAATCAGGTATTTCAGTACAAAATAAATTACAAGGTTTGTATTTACAGTTATGGACAGTAACAGTCAACACATTAATAAAAAGAACGTCGCCATATTCCTCTTCCTTGCGAGTGGTGTTTTATTCGGAGTTTTGGCCGGGGCCTTTCTTGCCCTTACCCATGACCTTCCCCAGATCCTTAGCCTTGAAACATTTAAACCGTCTTCTGTTACACGAATTTATTCGTCGGACAACGTGCTGCTGGCAGAACTTTTTGTGGAAAAAAGGGATCCGGTTCCGCTTAAAGCCATACCCGATGATCTTAAGAAAGCACTGATCGCCACCGAAGACAGAAAATTTTATCAGCATAGCGGTGTGGACCTGAAAGGAATTTTCAGAGCCGTGATCAATGATATCCGGGCGGGAAAATTTGTTGAAGGCGCCAGCACCATTACTCAGCAACTTGCCAAAACCCTTTTTCTTACATCCCGTAAAACAGTGTTGCGCAAGATCAAGGAAGCATTTCTGGCCTTTCAGCTGGAGCGACGATATACAAAAGATGAAATCCTGGAACTGTATCTCAACCAGGTATATTTCGGAAGCGGCGCCTATGGTGTAGAATCGGCTGCCAGGATATTTTTCGGCAAACCTGCAAAAGATCTCACCCTTGCCCAATGTGCCCTGATTGCAGGCCTTCCCAAATCACCGTCACGATATTCCCCTCTAATTGATAAAGATCTTGCCATAAAACGGAGAAATATCGTCTTAAAACAGATGAAAGATACCGGCATTATATCGGAAGCAGCCTTTACCAGAGCAAAACAAGAAGAAATCCGTCTCGTTAAACAAAATAATAATCCCGTCAAAGCGCCATACTTTGTGGAGTATATTAAAAATTTTCTCGAAAAAACCTTAGGGGCATCAAGACTCTATAAAGGAGGGTTGACCGTTTATACAACACTGAATTTTAATCTGCAAAAGGCGGCGGAACATGCCGTGGCCAACGGGCTTTCAGCCCTTGAAAACAGGATGAAAACGCACAAAATAAAAAATCCGCTGCCTGAATGTGCCCTGGTCTCTTTAGATGTTCAATCCGGTGGAATACTTGCCATGATCGGCGGCAGGGATTTTTACAAAAGTCCCTTTAACCGGGCGACCAGCGCCAAAAGGCAGCCCGGCTCCGCATTCAAGCCCATTGTTTATGCCTATGCCATTGAACATAATTTTCCCCAGAGCAAACTCATACTCGATGCACCGGTATCCTTTAAAATTGCCCCCCGGAGAAACCATTGGAGGCCGGAAAACTTTTCAGGAGAGTACAAGGGTGAAATCACGCTCAGAATGGCGTTAAGCCTTTCGCAAAACATACCTGCGATCCGATTAATTGAAATGCTGGGGCCTTCATCGGTGGCCAGGTTTGGACACACTCTGGGAATCGAATCGACCCTCTCTCCGAACCTTTCCCTTGCCCTGGGCACGTCGGAAGTAACGCTTATAAATTTAACGGCCGCTTATTCGGTTTTTCCCAACAAAGGAGAGTTGATTAAACCTTACGGTGTCATGGAAGTTGTTGATCAAAGCGGACGTCTCGTATTTCAAATAAAACCCCTAAAAAAAGTAGCCATGTCACGAGCAGGTGCAGCCATCATGACAGATATGCTCAAAGGGGTAATCCAGGAAGGCACGGGGAAAAAAGCACGGAGCATTACCCGTCCGGTTGCCGGAAAAACAGGTACCACCAATGGATATAAAGACGCTCTTTTTATTGGGTTCTCACCATCGATTGCAACCGGTGTATGGGTGGGACAAGATGTTTTTCTGACCATCGGGAAACGGGAAACCGGTGCCAAGGCGGCTCTTCCCATTTGGATCGAATTTATGACCAAAGCACTTGATAGAAAACCGTTTCAATACTTTGACATGCCGGATGACCTGATAAAAGTACGCATGGATCCCTTTACCGGTTTGCTTGCATCTGACGACTCACCCGGATCGGTGAAAGCTCTATTTAAAAAAGGAACAGAGCCCAAAAGGTTTCATTAAAATTCAAGATACGGGTTATTGACTTATGGAATATTCTAAAATAAAAAGAATTTCATAATACCTAAAAGAAAAGGACAAGTATGATTCGAAAAGCCAAAATAAAGGATATCAAAGCCATTCACAGGCTTCTTCAAAATTATGGTATCCGGGGAGAGCTTTTGCCTCGTCCTCTGAGTGTTTTATACGACCATGTCAGAGATTTTTCGGTTTACGTCAATGAAAAAAATGACACGGTTATCGGCTGTTGCGCACTGCAGTTCTGCTGGGATGATCTTGCCGAGATACGATCTCTTGCCGTACATCCTGACCATCTGGGGAAAAAAATAGGATCAAATCTTGTGGAAGCAATGCTCTCCGAGACAAAATCCTTTGGGGTAAAAAAAGTATTTGCCCTCACTTACCGCGAGGCATTTTTTAAAAAATTCGGATTTATAAAAATAGACAGATCAGACCTCCCGTTGAAAATTTGGGCCGACTGTATCATGTGTGTTAAATTCCCGGACTGTGACGAAACCGCAATGATGAAAGAAATAGATTAGGTATAGATGACATTCAAGGGGAGCGGAGGATGTTTCCACACACCCGGTTTGGGAACAATATGTTGCGCGCTGACACTCAGCCAGTTCAAATCCGGTTTGATTTCCCGCAGCTTTCCGTCGTCAGGCATCCGGGCATGATTGGTAAAGGAATATGTTGCCTGGAATATACAGATGCCGTACTTTTTCCGTCGGTTTACCACATAATTTTTCTTGAACGTTCGGATTTCAATATTATTTGTCTCTGCGATCTGGTCTATTTCGCTGTTCTTAAATTTCATCAGAAGCAGCTTTGAAACGCCCCTTTCTGAAATTCGTATCAAGGCCCTGGACTCGCTGCTGCCTGCATAAACCGTAGTAATACAGGGGATCCTTTTTAAATACTGGGCCGCAACAATAGCAGCGGTCCTTCTGCCGCCAACATCCACGGGAAGACAATAATACTCAAAAAACTTTTTCTGGATGTCTTCCGCGTATTTATCTCCTTTTTCATACAAATCCTTGGATATATAGCGAAGGCTGCGCGCCAGGTCTTCGGCTGCATCTGCAATTGGCCAATCGATACGCACATGAAAATGTGACATGCTAAATCTATTTTTAGTGCTTCCGGTTGGATCTCGCTGAATAAGAAGTCCATAATCCACGGGAAGCAATGTTTTTAACAAATCATGAAAATGAACGGATTCTAAATATTTCTGCGTTCTATCAAATTTACTTGACAGGGAAAGCTTCTCATACCGGAGAAGATTAATTTTAGTGGTTTTGTTTCGTTCGAAGAATCGGATATATTTCTTGTGAACCGAAGGGATGGTGTCTTCCACAAAAATCACTAAAAAAGAATTCTGGCATTCATGCTCCACAGCCGGAATTCGCGCACGGGGCTTTAACTCTCGCTTTTCTACAAACGGGTAATCGATGTTTTTACTGCGAAAATTATTATAGGAGTCTAGCAGGGCATACTTAATCATGTGCTGATCCAGTTCATCCCGCAAAAGCTCATAATAAGAACGCCTCAATCTGTTAGCCTGGCTAAGCTCTTCCCTTACGGACCAATATGCCAATCCTGCCCTCCCTCTTGACATCCTGTCTCAGGCGAATATTTTTTT
>CAZIIV010000266.1:0-3764 GCA_964539365.1 uncultured Desulfobacteraceae bacterium
ATCCAGGATCAGTCAGATAGCACCGCCACAGGCGCTTTAAAACTACGGAATAGCTGCCCCAAAATGATTTTCACAAACACTATATACGGATGTGGAGGATCTTGAGGTTTATAAAAATTAAAAATTCGGGGTCGTTAGAAAGAATGCATTCGTATGTTGAATGGGTTCCTGACACCTGAAACCTGAACCCTGACACCAAATAGGTCTGGCAACCTTAGCAAACAACAGTCTTGATTTACAACCGAAATGGTTCTAATATACGCCAAGATCTTTCAGCACGGTATTAATACCCAGTTTCTTGACTTTCAATCTCAAAAACTCGGCAATCGTCGGCTGATAGGGTTTTCCTTTAAGATACATATTGGCTTCCGAGGGGATTTGGCTTCCTTTCTTATTGTTACACGACTTACAGGACGCCACGCAGTTTTCGAAATCCGTTTTACCCCCCCTGGATTTGGGAACGATATGGTCAATTGTTAATTTTCTTTTTTCGCTGCCGCAATACGCGCATTTGAAACCGTCCCGAATAAGTACGTTCTTTTTGCTGAAAGGCACCCTGTTGATGTAAAGTGTTCTGATAAGCTTTATCAGCCTCATTACTGCAGGAACTTTTACGGCAAGCCCCTCAGCGGTTCTGATCAATCTTTGAGAATGCCTCAACACCTGCACTTTACCCTTTGCGATCAGGCACATTGCCCTCTTCCAGTGTACAACATTCAGAAAAGTATAGTCGGCATTGAGTAAAACACATTGATCCATAGCACTGTCCCCTGTTCAATTTTTCCAGAATCCTGTATCCTGTTTTTTTAAAAAAATCAATTTTAAAATTTGAACGTTATTTATTTTCGTTTACGGTAAAATTCTCTAGGATTACATTCGGATAACCCGACGAAATTTTTACTCGCCAGAACCGTACGGTGGATTCGGAATTGCGGCCGCAGGGAAAAACTCCTTGACAATCAGGTAAATTTTTTAGTAAATGCATGTAGTTTTTCCAATATGCAATATGAAATTGCGTTTGTTGTAAAATTATTTTTTACATATTTTAAGCGGGATAACAAGCCAAGAAGGCGGGTCGGATCGAAATCCATTCATGCCTTTTTGGCTTTTTTTATTTTGTTTTACGGGTTGTATTTTTTAGATACGACTGACACGGATCGCGCAATTTTGAATTTTAATGCATCAGGGATCGTCGTAAAATAACACAGGAAAATCAAACTGAAAAACAACCTTAACAACAGCGAGCTTAAAAGAGAAATCGGTCTTTTTTCAATTACCGTCCTGGTCATTGCCAATATGGTGGGGACCGGGATATTCACCACCTCCGGATTTATTATTCAGGAACTTGAAAATCCTCAGGCCCTGCTTATCTGCTGGCTTGTAGGGGGGGGCTTTGCCCTTTGCGGGGCGCTTTGCTACGGAGAACTGGGCGCCATGTTCCCGAAATCCGGAGGGGAATATGTATTTTTGAGGGAAAGCTTCGGAAAATGCATGGGGTTTCTTTCCGGCTGGATCTCCCTGATTGTGGGATTTTCCGCGCCCATTGCCGCGGCGGCCATTGCATTTGCAACCTATTTTTATCGAACCTTTTCCCTTCCCCATGGTCCTGAACTGACACTTGCCTTTTTCGGCGCCACCATTGCCAGTCTTTCCTCAAAGGGTCTTTTGGCCATCGCGATCATCGTCATTTTTTCCCTGATCCACTATCACAGCCTGGTTATGGGAACCCGGGTTCAGAATGCATTGACGATGTTTAAAATAGGACTGATCGTGGCTTTTATTTTCAGCGGTCTGTGCTGGGGCAACGGCTCAACAGAGCATTTCTCCTCCAATCTTGATATGGGCACCCTTTTTGAGGGAAACTTCGCGGTCTCTCTTATATTTGTTTCATTCGCCTACAGTGGCTGGAATGCCGCCGCCTACCTGGGAGGTGAGATCAAAAAGCCCTCTGTAAACATCCCGCTTGCCCTTTTTACGGGCACGTTTGTTGTTCTCTGCCTTTATCTCCTGCTGAACATTGTATATATTTATGCACTTGATGCAAAACAGATGAGCGGGGTCCTTGAAGTAGGGGCAAAATCCGCGGTCTCCTTGTTTGGCGAACATTTGAGCAGATATTTCAGCGGCGCCATTACCATTGCCCTTCTCTCGGTCTTAAGCGCCATGATCATGACAGGGCCGAGGGTTTATTATGCCATGGCAAAAGACGGGGTTTTCTTTGAGCTTTTCGGCAAGGTGAGCAGTCTTCGCAGGACCCCGGCTTATTCTATTTTCCTTCAGGCAGGCATCGCCATTCTCATGGTCGTCACCGCCTCTTTTGACAAGCTGCTCATATACATCGGTTTTACCCTTTCATTGTGCGCCATGCTCACTGTGGCGGGAATGATTTTTCTAAGGAAAACACGGCCCCGGCTGGAAAGAAGTTACAAGACATTGGGCTACCCGGTAACGCCGCTGCTGTTTATCCTGGGAAATCTCTGGATTATTTATTTTTCCATTATGACCAAACCCGTTACATCCTTGTTTGGAATGGGTACAATAAGTTTGGGTGTTTTGGTCTATTTTTATTTCCGAAAGTCAAGGAAAGATCATGAAATATAGAAGTTTAATATTATCCTTTCTGGCAATGGCTGTTATGTCACCCATACTGCTTTATGCCCATGGAGTGACCGGCAAAACAGACACCGGAGGAATTGTTGTCAGTGCACTGTATGACACGGGCGAGGCAATGGATTATGCCAAAGTAACCATTTCAGCGCCGGGTGCGAACTTAAAATTTCAGTCCGGAAGAACTGACAGAAACGGCAGATTCTGTTTCTTTCCCGATGTCAGCGGTAACTGGAAGGTGGTGGTCGATGACGAGATGGGACATCGGTTGGAAATCAATGTACCGGTTGATGAGGGTATGGCATTGCGGTCAAACCATGAAACCGTAAATTCAGGACCGGGTTTCCTTACCATATACCAAAAGGCCGTCATAGGTGTCTCGATTATCTTTGGGGTATCAGGAATTCTGTTTTGGTTCAAAGCAAGGAAAACCGGAAAACAAGGTAACTCGCCATGATCCCCGGTTTTACCGGCGCACTCAGGTTATGCTTAACATATTGGCTTTACTATCAAAATCCGCTATCCCTTCCGGTCAATGTGAAGCGCCATGCTCGGCATTTTCAGGATGCCACTTCATGTGTAGTTTTCGTTGATTAACCGCACAGTCGCGAAGATAAAGATTGATTAGGGTTTGGTAAGGAATGCCGGTTTCCTCCGACATGGACTTGAAATATGAAACGGTGTCACGATCCAGCCGCATGGTTACCGGTTGTTTCAGATATTTGATATAAGGGTTTTTGCGCCCTTTCATTTTGGAAAAATCGTAATGGTCTCTCATTTTCTGTACCTCCAATATTCGTTTTCTTCATCGCTATCCGCCTTTCTGGCTGATATAATTCTAATTATTGTCTCACTTTCCCGAAAACAGTGGCAGACAACGAGAATTCGAAGTTTAAAACTTATTCCAAGTAGGATAAAACGGTCTTCATCATCTGAATGGTCAGGATCAAAAAATTGAATTGCATTTTCATCGTAAAAAACCGTGCGTGCTTCGTCGAAAGAAATGCCATGTTTTTTTATATTGGTCTTTTCCTTCCGTTTGTCCCATTCAAATCGCAACTCAATCATATGTATATTGTACTTATAAATATGAAAATGTCAAATTTTAAGTTTAAGTCGAACTAATGAGTAGCGAGAATTATTTCCCGTTTATTGTT
>CAZIIV010000267.1:0-3762 GCA_964539365.1 uncultured Desulfobacteraceae bacterium
TAGACTTCTCTATGATTAAACGAAATGGCGATAGCAAAAAGAAAATAATCTAGGGGAAAAAATGGGGACATCCTATAATCGTTTTGTCAAGCATAAAGTGTAAATTCAAAGACGAAGACACACAAAAACAGTATGAAGCTTTTTATGATGATAAATGGGTAGTTGCGGCCAGGCAGATGTTATCATCAACTAAGAGTGGTTTTTCCTGAACGAGGTAAAAATGAAAGCCCATAGAATTGGAAAAAAACTTTTTGTGATTGTTTCTATTTTGCTATCATTAATTCTATTCTTCTCATTTTTGAACGCTCGGGTTGCATTTTCAAAGAGCTTGTCTAAAAGGAACAAACTCATATTTATTGATGATTTTGATGTTGGAAATTTGACAGACCGATGGCACTGGGCCAAGTCAGAGACGTTGAGAATTAAGACCAATCTTGATCCGCGCAATGCGCATTCGGGTTCTCGCTCTATGGAACTCATTGTGCTGCCATGCAAAAATGCCGGCGGGATGGCGAGAATCTGGTTTATGCCGGGCTATCATAAGGTGCATGTCAGATGGTATTGTATGGAAATGATGCTCAAGGCAAATGTTGCGGGTTGGCGCAATGGCGAACAAGCCTTCTGGATCAACGGCAAGTTGATTGCCCATTTTAAGAATATTACATGGCGGCATACCAATGACTTGAAGATAAATTCATTCTTACTGGGTCTTTTCATTCATGATAATAAAAAACTGAATCGCATGTGGTATGATGATGTGGTGGTGAGCACCGGGTACATCGGTTTATAAGGGCAAAAGGGCAGGCCGGACATGCAAATTGTTAACCACGAAGTACACGAAGACCCGCCCGCCTCGGCTAAGGCGAAGCCGATGGCGGGCGGGGCAGGGAAGGTGAGTCCGCCATAGTGACGGCGGATAAACCCGCCACAATAACGGCGGGTAAACGTCAGGTTTCAGGGGAAACGGCTGAAAAGCTGAAAGGCTATAAGTCTATAAAGTTATAAAGCTGGAAAGCCTGAAGGCTTAAAACCAAAATGAGCCTCGGTGGGATTTTATAATTTAAGTTATTTTCTGGCGAAACGAACCTGCTTTTCTGTTACAACAACAAATGAATCCGGTAAACGATCCATGTAATTCTTAAGGAGGCGGGAGATAACCTGGATTTTTGATACTGAGCGCTCGTCATCAAGGCGGAGAAGAATAATGCCACTGTGAAGACAGCCGTCGCGATACACCTTGTCGCCAAAATCTTTATCGTTGTAATTAAAATCCAATTTTCTGAAGCTGCTTTTTGGATGATGTCTTCGTCATTCATACCTCTTGATTGTTCAAAGACAGAAAAGACTTCATGATTTTGGTGTCGCAACCAAGCTGCAACAGCAGGGCCTGTGCATTCATCCACGAGGAATCGCATTAAACAGGCTCCTCCATTAAGGGCATAAAATCTGTGTTTTTGAGAAATTTGGTGGCAAATAGAAAGCAAGCCTGAATGTCTTCAATTTCAAGGCCTTTGTATTCATCTAAAATATCATCCTCAGTTGTACCATAGGCCAGGAGATTAAGGATGAAATCAACGGTTAAACGGGTGCCTCGGATTACCGGTTTTCCCACCATGACTTTCGGATCTAAAACAATTCGATCCAGTAGTTGTTTATCTTTCATAATGACGGTCTCCATTTTTTTATTTTTGTTATCTTAGGTAATAATTTAATTCTATTATTTCCACATAGCAACAATTTTTTAAACGTTACAGTTTAGTGAGAAACAATGGGGACGACTATGATTTTATGCTTTTCTTTGAAGATTGTTTGTGATAAATACTAACCATGCCACGAAAAGCGAGAATAGATGCATCCGGCGCACTGCATCATGTGATCGTCAGGGAAGACATGGAGGACAGTGGTCAGAGGACGGCCCGCCACAAAGATCGGCGGATAAAAGGACGGCCCGCCACAAAGATCGGCGGATAAAAGGACAGAAGGCAGGGGGGAGGTTGGAGGCGAGGAGGCTGGGAAGAATGTAACAGGATAAAGATGAGTTTCGAAGGAGAAGCTATCGAAGCCACATTGGCTACTGATAAGCTGAATCATGATCGGGATGTAATGATAAAAGGCGCAGCCATAAGCCGTCACGGTGCGCTACTCCCCGAAATCCTTTGCCGATTCGAAAACTGTAAAGCTTTTTGCCGCCTGGACCTTTCTGGGATAAAATCGCCTCCCATTTTAGTCCATAGTCAATATATACCTGTTGCCATGCCATGTTTGCCAATTTTCTAAGAGTATTTAGGATGTTGCGCTGCTCATTTTTGGACAGATTGAAAAGCTGGCGTTGAAAGACAGGGTTGTTCAAATCCAAACGCACGAGTTGATGGTTTTTCAAGTTCATGGTTTGCCCCGAGCTTCTAATTCCTCAAAGTTAGTGTCTTCGGGTGGATTTTCCTCTGCCCAGGAAATTGCTTCGTTAAGTTCAGCCTGAACATCCGGCCTATGCAACCACTTTTCATTGTCGGGAATGAATCGACCAATTTTAACGATCCAAACTCCGGCTTCGATTTCATCCAACATTACAGTTTGACCTGCGAATTTTTTGCCCAGCGAGATCTGTCCACTACTGCCAACTGTTTTTATAATGCCCATAGCACCCCCCTAAAATAATATTACAAATTTATGATAGCACAAATGCATGATAAGTCAAGTGATGATTCAGAAAGGTAATCAATTGCTTGATCTCCGTCACACGGCATAGGCGGGACAAGTCCGTTTCACAACGCCGGCCTGGTGTGGATAATTCTGCGGCAGGAGCTATATAAATGTTGCAGGTTTAACGTTAAATTTATCTGCCAATGTCTTTATGTGTTGAAGATTTAATGATCTTTTGCCGTTGAGTATCTCGGAAACGGACGATTTCGCACCTACAATACCGACCAGATCTTTCTGCTTGAGGCCATTTTGGGTCATAAGAAATTTCAATATCTCAACACCGTTGGAGTCTTTCATTGGAAAGTGTTCTGACTCATAATGTTCGATTAAAACCGTTAGGGTTTCTGCATATTCTGCCAGGTTTCCGCTTGTTTCATCAAATACGGCTTCGAGAGATTTGAGTGCAAGCTTATAATCTCGATTATTTTTGATAATTTTTAGCGGATACAAGTCGTTATAATCACATTCTTTTAGGGCCGGCATTTTGAATCCTCCTTCAAATTAAGTTTCTCATATTTAGCGTGCGGTAAAATATATTTAATCCACATTCGGTGGGCTAAGAAATTGATCCTGACTATCAGTCTGTATTTTCCGCCGCCAATGTTGAAAATGACACATTTGCCCACAATATCTGCTGTACCAAATGTTTTTTTCAATTCATTAAAAGAAGAGAAATTATTTTTCTTGCATATTGTCCACCAACTTTCCAGCGGCTTTCCCGAATCCGGGTATTTTGCTGAAAAATCTATCAGCATTTTTCGGGCGATTATATGCATACGATATTAATATGAATTATGGATCAATTTGTCAATAAAAAAGTTCTGAAAAACAGAACATTTATTAAGAGAGTCACACATCAGAGGTATAGGTGAGAAGAATAGGCTGTGCGGTTATAGTAATGGGGGGATGTCGATGCAGAACGTGCATAAAATCTGACTCGTGGTGTGTGCGGTGACAGGTGATGGAGATTTAGGGGCGGAGGTTAAGGGCAGAAATCAGAAGACCCGGGTTAAATTCGACCCAGTTAAACAAAAAAGATACATAGGTTTCATCCCAGTTAAA
>CAZIIV010000268.1:0-3748 GCA_964539365.1 uncultured Desulfobacteraceae bacterium
CAGCAATGATACCGCCGCAGGCCGTCAACAAAATCGTCGTGTCGAGATAGTCCTCAAACAAGAATAACGCATTTGTCTATAGATGATCAACACCAAAACGATAGGAGTTAAATATAAATTTAAAAATATCGTTCTAGACTCTATTGGCTATAATGGTAGATAATTCGGTAACTTGAAATTTATAATTAAGAAAGGATAAAAAATGAGACGAATAGCTCTATTAATCATGTTGACAGCATTTTTCGGTTTGGTTTTTCTGGTTGCATGCGGTGATCAAAAGGAAGCCGAAAAGTCTGAGACAGAAGTGACGTCAATGGATGTAAAAAAAGAAGCAAAAGAAACGATGGAAACTGTGAAAAGCTATACCCAGCAGCAAAAAGACGCATATTTACGGCAGATAGAGGCCAAATTGGAAGAATTAGACAAGGAAATGCAAGAACTACAGGCCAAAGCAAAATCCAGCGCAACTGAGCTGAAAGAAGAAAGCAAAGCAAAATTTAATCAGAGCATGGAAGAGCTGCGCAACAAAAAGCAAGCGGCTGCTGAAAAATTGGATGAATTAAAATCTGCAAGCGACGAAGCCTGGAAGGACATTAAATCTGGAATGGATTCGGCAATGGATGAACTGGGTAAAGCGTTCGACCGGGCGCGTTCGGATTTCAAATTATGAAGCCGCTCCATTAAAAGCATAGCGATCTAATTCATTACTTAAATTAAAACCAAACGAAAAGGGGGAAGAGCATGAGTATGAAAGAAGCTTATGAAAAGAAACTTGAGGCCCAGTTGGATGAATGGAAGATACAGATCGATAAGCTGAAAGCAAAGGCGGACAAAGCCGAAGCCGATGCACAAATCCAGTATTATGAACAAATAAAGAGTTTGCAAGAAAAACAAGAAACTGCCAGAGAAAAGCTGGCTGAAGTCAAAGAAGCCGGTGAAGATGCTTGGCAAGACCTAAAATCGGGTGTTAAAAGTGCCTGGGATTCCATGGAAGAAGCCATGAAGTCAGCCGGGGCCAAATTTAAATAGTCGGGGGGAAAATGGGAATTGAAGTCGGTGGTATTCTGGGGCTGTTTATCTTAATTGCGGATATATGGGCCATCGTAAAGACTTTTGAAAGCCCAACTTCAACAGGGAATTTAACAGGGAATTTAATGGGGGTCGGACCACGCTAAGCATCCTATCACTTCCTCAATTTTTGTTTCTTTATACGGTTTCATCGGCTTAAGCTTGATGCCGTCACCAAGATTTTCAATGACAAACTCAAGCCCCGGCTTCCATCCGTGGAGTACACGAATCGCCTTCGGGATAACGACTTGTCCTTTGTTTGAAAGCCGTGTCTTTTCCATAAGGACCTCTTCATTGTTTGTAAGACCTAAATTGAGCGATTGTCGAGGCTTGCCCGCCTGGCTTGTGTTGCCGCAGATACAATGAAGATGTCGTTCCGCTATAGTCAACTATGCGGGACGGCATCTGACGCAGTAGATGCGGTAAGATCGGCAATCCCGACTTGTTGGGTCGTAGCTGAAAGCGAAGCCCAAAGGGCTTCAAATTTTAAAAATATAAATTAAAATAATTCATTAAAAATAAAAGATAGTTGATTATCTTTTAAAATTTGAAACGCTCAGCTTAGGTAAGACTAAAGTAAGATACTTATCCAAAAAAAACAGGAGATCAACTTAAAGCTAACATCCTGCATCTAATAAACATAAAAGCCCAGCGTATTGTATGCTGAGCTTAGTATAATCGGTGGCGTTCCCAAGGGGATTTGAACCCCTGCTGCCGGCGTGAAAGAGCGATTTAAAGCGTATTCTGCCTGATATTATTACCTTTCTTTACTGTTAAAAGCCGTTTAGAGGAATTAAAAGCCGTCAAGCTGTTCACAATTTTCTCTTCTTGATCTGCCCCTCTATCCACCCCATCACCAGACCCACAACAAACTCAATTTCTTCATCATTTAATGCTCTATCCTTTTCTAAACCATGCCATTTTTGAATACAACTCCGGCAACAAGTAGCTGTGGCATGTTGAGCAATGAAAACCGGGTGCCCTCTCATTGGAGTCTGTTTACCGTCATTTTTCGGATACTGTGGAGCTATTCTTTTCGAAATGAAATCATGGGCGTGCTGCCGGATTGTATCAACACCTTTATCTTGAATATATTGCTGGTCTTTTTCGGAAAGTTTGAATTTTGATCTGAATGTGGATCTTTACTTGACTTTCCACGGATTAACTCAATTGAGGTTGAGACTTCCGGTGACGAAAATGACATCCCTGATCCTTGTATCCCTCCAATAATATGTAAAAAGTGTTATATTGTGAAGTGAATTCCATAATAATGATGTCTAAATTTTTCATCACTATGGTTAAATCTTTTTACAACCAATTGTTTTAATAACATTTGTATCTGGACAACTCGCTTGGCATATTTTTTGTATAAAAAAATGGATTTATTCAATATTATGGAAAAAAGACCAATCAAGAAACTTCGATGTTTAGGAGGAACTTATTATGCCGTTACCTTTGGGGCATACGGCCATTGGATTAGCAATTTATGAATTGAGTCCGAATCACAGTTCTGAACGCTTTAGTTTAAAAACTATCATTTTTCTAATTGTTCTTGCCAATATGCCTGATTTTGACGTTATTGTCGGCCTTCTTATCAAATGCAACGGCAATGTTTTTCATCGAGGTCCTTCTCATAGCATAATTTTTGCTTTGATTGCGGGATTTCTTGCATCAAGGGCATGGAAAATCTCATCTCAAATTCCAAGAATAAATTTTGGAATTTGTTTTTTGATCATCCTTTCACATGTGTTGGGGGATTTTTTCTTTACCCCTGCACCGGTTTCCTTTTTTTGGCCATTTGAGGTCAGTTGGAGCTCCGGATACAGTGGGTGGGGCGATGTGTTAAACTCAGTTTTTTTTCGAGGATTTCAGGACGTCGGTATCATCATTGGCAGTATAATTTTAATAATATGTGTCAGACTGATAAAAGCGTGTCGACAAAGATTATCTGAGGTTAAAATTCGGTTTTCATAGTGTCCGTCAATAAATGGTCTTTTTGTCCAATCTCTGCACTATGTTCAAAAAATCATCCTCGGAATATTGAACATATGCCTGTATTCTCTCCGTTCTTACCCGTGACAACTGCATGACAGATTGCTTCGTTTCCGTTTTCTTTTGCTGTCATGTGTATTTTCCTCCTTATTGAAATCTTTTAAAATGGAACGTCTCCCTGTTCGTGTCCCTCATCAAAACCTCTCCCGTCTGTCTTGATGAACTCTAAAGAATTTGCGATGAGTTGATAGCTGCTGCGAGTCTGGCCTTCATCCGTTTCCCATTTCTGCTGATCCAGGGTTCCGATGATTGCGATCCGTGCGCCCTTGTGAAGATACTTTTCGGTCACCTCTGCCAGTCTTTGAAAACATGTGACTTTGATCCAGCCGGTTTTCTTTTTCGATGACCTGAAGGCAAGATTGAATGACGCCACGGGGTTGCCTTCTGAGGAATAAAACACTTCCGGGTCTGCGCCCAAATTTCCCGTCAAAACGGTTTGATTCAGCATGATATTTCTCCTTTTTTTAAATTTTTGATTGTTTTCAGGTTTTGGTTTTAATTCGTATCGCAAGAAGCCCGAGCAATACGGCAAAGCTTATGAAAAGGTATTTTTGCGGCAAAATGGTGGATAACTGTAACGTTACAATAAAATTCCTAACAAAATTAATTAAAACAGGTAACACATTCC
>CAZIIV010000269.1:0-3737 GCA_964539365.1 uncultured Desulfobacteraceae bacterium
AGGGACCGTAAGGAGCGGCCGGGTGCTTTCCGATCTTCATCTTTCAATGATTCAGTATAAACTGATGGTGATGTTTGTGGTCATCCTTTTTTTGGCCCTTTATTTTTTTCTGTGCTGAGCGTTTCAAATTAGAAATTTTCTTTCAAGGTCATATTCAAATGCACATGGCATATGCTGATTTTCCATATCTGTCCCTGATCCTGCTCACTTGTGTTGGAGGGCTTTTGATCATCCTTTTTATCCCCCGGGACAAAAAGGACGCCATCAAGCAGGTCAGCGCCGTCTGTTCCGGCATCACTCTGCTGATATCCGTTTATCTGTTCTTTGCCTACGACAAGAGTCAGGGCGGACTTCAGTTCGTTGAAAAGCTTCAATGGATCCCGTCTCTGGGAATTACCTATTTCAACGGTGCCGACGGCTTTGGTCTGCCCATGCTGCTGTTGACCGGAATTGTTTTTTTTACCGGCGTACTCACCATGTGGGAGCTTCAGACCCGGGTCAAGGAGTTTTTCGCACTGGTTTTTCTTCTGGTCACCGGTGTCTTCGGGCTTTTCATGAGCTTGGATCTCTTCTTCATTTTCGTCTGGTATGATGTGTCGCTTTTTCCCATGTATCTGCTCATTGCCGTGTGGGGCAGTACGCGCAAGGAATATGCGGCCATGAAGCTGACCCTGTATCTGCTGGCCGGCAGCGCCCTGATCCTTCCGGCCATTATTTATCTCGTGGTCAAATCGGGATTAAATACCTTCAACCTGGTGGCGCTCATGCAGCCGGGAACCTTCAGCCCCTTTGATCAAAAATTTGCGTTCCTTCTTCTGTACATCGGATTCGGCATCCTGGCGGGTGTCTGGCCGTTTCACACCTGGTCGCCGGTGGGTCATGTGGCGGCGCCCACCGCGGTGAGCATGATCCACGCCGGTGTGCTCATGAAAATCGGTGCCTTCGGTGTGCTGCGTGTGGGCATCTTCCTTTGCCCCGAAGGCTGGCAGTATTGGGCACACCTCATGGCGCTCCTTGCCGTCGTCGGTATTGTCTACGGAGTTTTTGTGGGATTGAGCCAGACCGATCTCAAATTTGTTATCGGATATTCCAGTGTTTCACACATGGGCATCGTCGGTTTGGGCCTGGCCACCGTGACCGTTGAGGGGCTCAACGGGGCTGTCTTTCAGATGTTTGCCCATGGGGTGATGACGGCGCTGTTCTTCTCATCGGCGGGGTATATCTATGATAGAACCCACACAAAAATCATTGCGGAGCTCGGGGGGCTGAGCCGCATCATGCCGGTGGCCGCCGGCTACTTTATTGTGGCGGCACTCACCAGTATCGGTGTTCCCTGTCTGGCAAGTTTCTGGGCGGAACTCACGGTCTTCATTTCCTCCTTCAAGGTCTATCCGGTGTATGGAGCACTGGCGGTCTGTGCACTGGTTGTCAGTGCACTGTTCATCCTGCGGGTGGTACAGCAAACCTGCTACGGGCCGAAAAACGATCATTTTGCGCATTTGGAAGATGTCTCTTTTAAATTGGGTATTCCCAGGATGATCCTGGTTTCGGTCATCGTCATTTTTGGTCTTTTCCCTAATGTGATGCTGGACATGATTCAGACGGCTTCAATTTCCTTTATCAACGGGTTGCCATGATGAGTTGGATAATTTTCAGTCCCGAATTCTATTTTTTAATGGCGGGCATTGTATTCTTATGTTTATCCATGACGCGGCGGATCAGACGCGAACAGGTCTATTTCATTGCCCTTATTCTGGCTTCCGTAGGGATTGGGGTTTGCCTGGCATGCGTCCGGTTGACCGGAGACCTGTTCTCGGGTACGTATCGTGTAGACCTGTTTTCTCAGGTGTTTAAAGTCATGCTGTCCATGGGATTGTTTCTGGTGGTATGCCTCTGTACGGAACTCGAAGGGATCGAGGAGCGGCTTCACCCGGAATTTTATTTTCTGCTCATCATCTGCACCCTGTCCATGATGATGCTGGTCAGCAGCGTTCATCTCTTGACCCTGTTCGTCGCTCTCGAGCTCTCCAGTTATTCACTCTACACGCTGGTTTTCCTCAGAAAGGGGCGGGACCGGGGAGTTGATGCAGGCATCAAATATTTTCTGATCGGTGCTTCGGCTTCGGCCATGATGCTGTTCGGCTTTGCCTTGCTTTACGGCAGCATCCAGGCCGCGTATCTGGTAGAAATTCTTAAAATACTCCCGGAGGTCATAAACCGGCCGGTGGTGGGTATTGCCCTGATTCTCCTGCTCAGCGGATTTTTTTTCAAGCTGGCCGTGTTTCCGTTTCATTTCTGGGCTCCGGATGTTTACGAGGGCGCCGCCAACCAGGTGACCACCTATATTGCCACGGCTTCAAAGGTTGCGGCAATCGCCATTCTCATGCGAATCGTCGCATTGTGCGGCACCGGCAGCACCTATCTGGTACATATCCTGGTGACACTTTCCATCGTTTCCATGACAGTCGGCAACCTGGCGGCCGCAGTCCAGAAGGATTTAAAGCGGCTGCTCGCCTACTCCAGCATCGCCCATGCCGGATACGTTCTCATCGGAATTGTGAGCATGAACCCCGCCGGTTACTCCGGTACCGTTTTTTATGCATGGTCGCTTTTGATGATGAAGTTCACCTGTTTTTTGGCGGTGGTCAAAGTGGCGGACGACGGCAGAAATCTGGATATCGAACATTTGGCCGGACTGCATCGCCGCAGCCCGATTCTGGCCATGGCCCTGATGCTGGCGCTTTTCGGTCTGGCCGGCATTCCGCCTACCATCGGATTTACGGGCAAACTTCTGATTTTCACCGCGGCCATGCAAAAAGGGTACTTCACACTGGTACTCATCGCCATGATCAATGTGGTCATTTCCCTCTACTACTACCTCCTGGTGGTCAAGGCGGCCTATCTGCTGGAACCTGAAAAGGAATTGCCCGATCTCAAAGTGTCTTTTTCCATAAAAGTGTTGGCCGGATTATTGATTTTCGGGATGGTGGCCGGGGGAATCTTTCCCAACTATATTATTGAACTGTCCAAAGCCGCCGCCACGACGTTGATGTGAGATAAGAGATAACAAACAGGAAAGAGAAAAGGAAACCATTTCGGGTCGGACCATGCTAACTGTTTGAAAATTTGATAAAAGAGTTCAAAAAAGACCGTTTTTTGGTCTTAAACATGCTATTTGGGGTAAAAAATGAATGGAAAGGTACTTTAGATTCAAGGCAGATCTAGAGGACTTTTAGCTTCTTTGAGCTTGTTTAGAAAATTCGGAAGGGTGCCGGGGTTCAGGTAATCGAACCGGTATTTATGGCAATAATCCAGATAATATTTCAACCATTTTAAATAGTAATTGTGGGATGTAACCGGTATATTTTTCTTATTAAGAAAAGAGCTGAAGCCTGTGATGACGCTTTCGGGTATCTTTAGCATGTGGAGATATCCTGCAAGCAGGTTATTATTCAAGACTCCCTGCAGAAAGCGACAGCGAATCTTCGACTGTAGGGAATTCTGTTTTTTTAGTTTTTCTTTGGGAGATATACAGGGTCAGTATATTAACTTGTTGGAATCTGAAAATATTCTCTTGAATTCACACAAATTTATGTGTAATTTTATGTGTGATCTTAAAGGAGGTGATCGTTATGGCGAAGAACTTACAAATTGATGACAAACTTATTCAAAAGGCTGTCAGGCTCGGAGGCCATAAAACAAAAAAGGCTGCTGTCTCAAAAGCTTTAATTGAATAT
>CAZIIV010000270.1:0-3733 GCA_964539365.1 uncultured Desulfobacteraceae bacterium
CAAATTACAAATAAATTCCAAATCTCAAACTCCAAACCGGTTCAACGAACAGTGCAGGCACTTGCACCGCGTGAGCGATTGTTTTTTTGTTTGGGATTTTGAATTTTGGTCATTGTTATTTGTTTGCCCTGTTAAATAAATCATAGATTTAATGCCAAGCATTATTTAACAGGATAAATTTTTTGGGATTTGTTATTTGAAATTTTTACCTTTGGTACAGCTCCTGAAACACCTCCCAGTAATTCGGAAAGGACTTTTCAACACACCTTTCATCTTTGATTATAATTCCAGGAACTTTTAGGCCCACCAGCGAAAAACTCATGGCCATGCGATGATCCCCGTAGGTGTCAATTTCAGAACCGTGCGGCGAGCCCCCCGTAATTATCATGCCGCTGTGACTGCAACTTGCCTGTATTCCTATTTTGGATAACTCTTGAACCACGGAGCCCAAACGATCGCTCTCCTTTGCTTTAAGGTGCGCCACATTTTCAATCACCGTGGTTCCTTTGGCAAATGACGCAACCACCGCCAGTGTGGGAACCATATCCGGCATATGGGCCATATCCGCCGTTATGGCCGAAAGGGGTCCGCCCGAAACGGCGATGCCGTCCGTTTCATACAGGATGTTACATCCCATTTTTTCGAGGAGTTCCGTAAAACGTACATCCCCCTGTCGCGTTTTTCGTGTGGTTCCCTTTACTTTAATCTTTGCACCGGATATTGCGGCAGCCGCCCAAAAATACCCCGCCTGGGAGCAGTCGGGTTCCACCACATATGACCCGGCTCGGTATGTCCGCCCTCCGGACACTTTAAAGTGCTGATAGCCGTCACGATGGACCTCGACCCCGAATTCTTTCATAACATCCACGGTCATATCCACATAGGGCCTTGATACCGGTCCTTGGGTGATATTTATTTGAATTCCTTTTTTGGTGCAAGGTGCAATAAGAAGCAGTGCAGACAGGAACTGGCTGCTCACGCCGCACCTCAGATCAATGCTGCCCCCGGGAACGTTGCCCCCTTTTATTTCAACCGGAGGACATCCATTGTCATTTACGGAACGAGCCTTCACCCCGATCTGATTCAAACCGTCCAGCAGATCCCGGATGGGACGTTCTCCCATACGTTGGGTTCCGGTAAGGGTATAGCCCCCTTTTCCCAAAGCCGCTACCGCCGTTAACAGACGCATTGAAGTCCCGGAATTTCCGAGATAGATCGAATCCGTACAGGGCTTAACGGCTCCATTTGCGCCATGCACCACAAATTTGTCATCCGTTACATCGATCGGTATGCCCATTTGCCGTAAAGCGCCCAGGGTAAGAAGCGTATCTTCGCTTTTAAGCCCGTTATGAATGGTGCAAATACCGTCTGACAAGGCTGCGGCAATGAGAATTCTGTGAGTGTAGCTTTTTGAACCCGGAACCGTAATCTCACAATTTTTTATTTTCTGTGGTGTTATCTCAATCATTTTTCCGTGATAGATTCTTCTATCTTCATTCCAAAATGCCTGCCGCCCTCTTCTATGGCCACCAAAACCTTGTCACCGGGCGATAGATTCACAACAGATACCGCTTTGCCGTCGGGGTTTGTCAGCCGGATTGTTTCAGCGTTTTGAACAATGCTTGTCATCTCTTTACCCTTAAACACCGCCTTTACCAACATCAAGGGTCGTTTTTCGATTTTTAAGCGCCCCACAATACCGGTTGTTGTATTGCCTTTAAAATCCACGATCATCACCGGATCTCCGGATGAAAGCTCCGAAAGATACTTTGTTTTTCCATCCGGCACTCTCGTGTATGAATGCACGGGCCCCGCATTGACCCGGAAAGGCCTGGGAGATACGTAAGGATTGGAAATACTTTCGGCATGAATCAGAAAAAGCGCACTGCTGCTGTTTCCAACCAAAATCCCCTGGCCCATGTCCATTGATGTGCAGGTATCCACGCAGACCCTGTCTCCCATCCCCACTGACCTGACTTCGACAATTTCGGCCGTTTGAAGCGATATTTTATCCCCTTGCGAACGAAACCAGGAGAGTGCTTTTTTTAATTCTATCACATCGTCTGTGTGGAAAAGAACATGGTCTACACCTTTTTCAAGAATGCCGAAAGCGGTTTGCGCCTCTTTTAAATTTCGAACCTGTGCAATGACCTTTGCGCCTTTTGCGATAAGGTTCTCCAGGGGAATGATTGTCCAGTCGGTGCACTCCAGAATGACACGCTTATTCTGACTGAGCTTGACTATTTTTTCTTCGTCTTCGCCGCTTGTTATGGTGAAGAAGACCACGTCTTTTCCAAGTTTTAGGTCACCGTCTTCGGAAATGGTCTGAATTTTTCCCAGCTCTTTAACTTTTTGGGAAAATCCCTTGGGCACCATGATACCATCAGCACCCCCTTCAAGGGCCGTCGTCACTATTTTCTTATCCCAGGGATCCGCCTTTACCCATAACTTTCGCATAATTTACCCCTCATTTAGAATTTTAAGCGCATCCTCCACATCATGGCCTTGATGAACGATGGCTGAAATCGCCCGGATCATGCGCGTAGGATCCTTATGCTGGAACACATTGCGGCCGATGGAGACACCTTTACCCCCTGCGTCAATAGAACCTTTTACCATTTCAAGGATCTCATAGTCAGAATCCATTTTAGGACCACCGGCAATTACCACAGGAACCGAACATCCCGACACCACTTCCTTGAATGTCTCCACGGAGCCGGTGTATGAAACTTTTACAATATCTGCTCCCATCTCGTTTCCGACACGTGCGGCGTGCTTGACTGCGTTTACGTCGTATTCATTTTTGATTTTCTCGCCTCTTGGATAAATCATGGCAAGCAGCGGCAGGCCCCACATGCGGGCTTCATTGCTTACCCGACCAAAATCATGAAGCATTTCTTTTTCCTGTCCGTTCCCCAGGTTCACATGTATGGATACGGCATCCGCACCCAGTTTGATGGCTTCTTCAACCGTGCAGACCAGTGTTTTGACATTGGGATACGGTGAAAGGCTCGTGGAAGCGGACAAATGGATTATGAGTCCGATATCCTTGCCTCCCCCTCGGTGACCCTCACCTACCAAACCCTTGTGCTCCACTATGGCATTTGCGCCCCCTTCGGCCACTTTATGGATTGCATCTTTCATGTCCTTAAGACCGTTTATGGGACCCATGGAAATGCCGTGATCCATTGGAACAATGACCGTCTTTCCGGTATCCCGGTTCTGTATCCGCTCTATCCGGATTCGTTTGCCTAAATACGTCATGATGGACTCCCTCCTTTTAAACAAAAAAGGCCGCGAAGCTTTCTTCTCCACGGCCTTTTGAAATAAAAAAAACCGTGGGGTTTCCGGCTACCCACGGTTTTTTTCGCTTTGCAAGTTGTTCTTGTATCAGCGCACCCCAGGCAGACCGGTATTAAAAAAATACCAATAATAAAAATAATAGTTGCCTGATGTATTATGCACCATTTAGTTTCCTTTACATAATAACGTTTTTGAACACCTATAGTATCAACTTTTTTATGTCAAGTCTTTTTTCACATGCAAACAGGATGCATTTGAATTTCAATACGGAAATAACGCTCCAAGACGGCGGGTTTCGGCTATTTGGTTTCAGGTGTCAGGTGTCGGGTGTGAGCGTTCGGGTGTCAGGTGTCAGGTCTCGGGTGTGAGGGTTCGGGTGTCAGGTGTCGGGTGTCAGGTGTCGGGTGTCAGGGTTTATGATAGTGTTTGT
>CAZIIV010000271.1:0-3723 GCA_964539365.1 uncultured Desulfobacteraceae bacterium
CTAAAGTGATCTAAAGTACAAAAAATGTTGCGCCCGTCAGCCCGTTATGCCAGTTCGCCCGTAATTTAATACCGGCCAAACAGAGATGGGCACTTTCAACTTTAGTCACTTGTATTTTGCCTTAACTTTAGGCACTTTAGTTCACTTTAGTCACTTTTAACTTTTAGTTACATGCACTTAGTGTCTTGGTGGCTGAGCACTTAGCTTTTCTGGAAAATTAATGAGTCGGGAATATCTTTCCGGGATTTAATATTCCTTTGGGGTCAAAAGCCTTTTTTATTTTTTTCATTAAGTTAAGCTCAACAGAACCGATCTCTTTTTCTATGTATGCAGCTTTTGTTATTCCGACCCCGTGCTCACCGGAAATTGTCCCTCCGAGTTCCAGGGTATAGTCAAACAGAATATCGATTGCGTACTCAGCTTTTTTCAGTTCCGTCTTATTCTTCTTGTCAAGCATGATATTAAAATGGATGTTCCCGTCACCGGCATGTCCGAAACTCACCATAATAAGCCCGGTTTCCTCCTTTAAGGAATTTATTTTTCTAACCATATCGGGAATCTTACTCCTCGGAACAACAATATCCTCATTGATCTTATCCGGGGCATACTGGAACAGGGCCGGAGAAATCGCCTTACGTGCTTTCCAGAGATCATCCATCTCCTGTTTACTCTCGGCTATTTTAATACGCTTTGCGCCTGATGATATGCACACCGTTTTTAATTGCTCTATAAGCTCCTCGGTCTCCTTGACTTTCCCGTCAACTTCTATCAGCAGCAACGCTTCGGCTTCAAGCGGCAGACCGATCTTTAACCGGCTTTCTGCACACCGAATTGAAGCATTATCCATAAATTCTATGGTTCGAGGGATGATACCGCTTCGAATGACTTCTGAAACCGTTTCCGCCGCAGTATCCAGCTTGTCAAAAACCGCCGTCATCGCTCTTACAGTTTCGGGAAGGGGCAAGAGACGCAATGTTATTTGGGTAATGATTCCAAGAGTCCCCTCGGATCCGATAAGAAGCCGGGTTAGATCGTATCCTACCACTCCCTTGCTGGTTTGCACGCCGGTATGTATAATGTCACCGGTTGGAAGAACCGCCTCAAGTCCCAGCACATAATCCCGGGTAACACCATACTTAACGGCCCGAGGACCTCCTGCGCATTCCGCCATATTGCCGCCTAACGTAGCAAATTCCGAGCTCGCCGGATCAGGCGGGTAGAAAAGTCCCACGCTTTCAACAGCCCGGTGAAAATGACCGGTGACCACACCGGGTTGCACATGGGCGACAAGATTGTCCTTATCAATTTCAAGAATGCGGTTAAAACGAGCCATCACAAGTATTACGCCTCCGCTGACGGCGAGAGCTCCCCCGGTCATCCCGGAACCGGAACCCCTGGGAATTACAAAAAAACCCTTGGAATCGGCAAGATTTAATATGGCGGATATTTCTTGGGTATTACCGGGAAATACCACGGCATCAGGAAGATAGGTGCGGGCAGTTGCATCGTATGCATAGCAAACAAGATCCTCTTTTTTTCTGCTGCAGTTGGATTCTCCCGCTATATTTTGAAGTTTTCTGAATGTAGTATCTGATAGTGCCAAGATTGATGAACTCATAAAAAGTCGGATTTAGACGGTTTCGTAAAAAGTCGTCACTCCGGTAGATCCCGGATCAAGTCCGGGAGGAGTCCAGATGGTCTGCAACTGCCTGAAAAGACTGGATTCCGGCTTTCGCCGGAATGACTGAAAACGGTATTTTGCGACTTTTTACGAAGCCATCAAGGTTAAAATTTACCGGATTCAAGCCTGCCGCAGAGAAACTCGACTTGTTTCTGCATTGGGCCGTTTTCTTTTAAACCCCGTTCAACGGTGCTGATGGAATGAAGGGCGGTCGCGTGATATCTGTTGAAACTTTTCCCTATGGTCTGAAGAGGAGAATCGGTATACCTTCGTGACAGATAAATCGCTATCTGCCTGGGTCGAACAATAGATTGTTTGCGAGAGCTTGAAACAATGTCGGCAACGGCAATATTATAATGTCTACAAACCAGTTTCTTAATGGCATCTATGGTAATGTTTTTTCGGTGACGTACGATATTCTTAACAACACTTTCAGCAAGCATAAGGTCGATAGGTGATCCCAAAAGCGATGATTTTGCGGTAACCCCGATAAGGCCGCTTTCCAGTTGCCTCACATCTTCAGTGAGCTCAGCGGCCAGGTAATGGATTACATCTTCCGGCAATTTATGCCCGTTATGATTTGCTTTTCTTTGCAATATTCTGACTCTGGTCCTGAAGTCCGGCGGATCTATGTTCGAAATAAGGGAGCATGAAAGACGTGACCTTAATTTATCGTTGAGTTTCGGTATTTCCGCCGGAAGACAGCAGCTCGAAAAAATTATTTTCTTTCCGGATTCAAACAATGTATCCAGTGTCAATGCAAGTTCGATCTGGGTCCTTTCCTTGCCACTAAGGTAATGAACATCCTCAAGCAGCAACACGTCGCATTGATTTCTGTATTTTCCCTTGAATGTATTGATGGCGTCATGCCGAAAAGCATGAATCATTTCATTGCTAAAGTCCTCGGCAGTCATATAATATAAACGTTCCGAAGGACATTCGGACAATATATAATTGCCTATTGCCTGGGAAAGATGGCTTTTCCCCATCCCGGTCTTTGACAATAACAATAACGAGTTTTGAGGGGGTTTCTTTCGTGAAGCCAGCGAGAGGGATGCCGAATAGGCAAAGTCATTATTGCCGCCCACCACAAAGTGATCAAAAGTAAAATCTTTTCGCATAAAACGGCCGTTTTGCGGGCAAACATTTATATTGGGAAGCTGCAGTTGAAGATTATACTCTGTGGCGGGTTTTGAATGAGCCTTTGTTTCATCGATCTCAATGAATAGTCTGTATTCTTTTCCGGTCACTCGCTTTAGCTCCGACTCTATCAACCGGCCATAATTGTCAAGTACTCGTTTTTTGAAAAAAAAGTTGTGAGAGGAGAGAACAATTGAGTTTGAAGTACATTTTATCAGGTGCAGCGGTTCAATCCACATCCTGAAACAGTGCTTAGGAATAGATTGTTTTATAGCAGCTTTTGTTTCTTCCCAAATGCCCTTCATATAAAATTATGCTCTCGATTTTAAAAACAGATTACCCTGTTGTTTAGAAAATTAGGAAAAACTAACGATAACAAACGACTTAAGAGTGTTATTGGAGTTTTGAAGAAAAATGACTTAATACTAAAAAAAGTATGTGCATAATTAATGGATGATCCTTTGTGTGTCAATCCTGATAAAATCGGTTTTTCGTTTATCTGTTATCGAATTATTAACAATTCATATCCTATTGTTTTATCAAGTTTAATTAACATGACACAGGCAACTGTTCATAAATACAACCTTTTTTCAAGGCCGGTTTTCTATAAACATTTTAAACATATCCAGGCTTATCCACAGAATTTCAACAATAATGTTATTTTACTAAATCTTCTGTTTTCTTCTATTTTCTTTTATTTTTTAAAAAAAATAATCGTGATTCATTTTTTTATTACAATTCAGCTGTGGTAACTATCAAGGTCTTGATATTTATTGATATGATCATTTTTATTTGTTTGAATTTTTTTTTTAATCTGTAGTATAAGAAATTTAAGTTAGAAGTGTCTAAAGTGATCTAAAATGTGAAGTGGATAGTGAGCTAAAGTGTGAAGTGTGAAGTGA
>CAZIIV010000272.1:0-3685 GCA_964539365.1 uncultured Desulfobacteraceae bacterium
GGGGACGAGAATAGAACCTTGAACCCCTGAACCTTTGAACCGTGAACGCCTACAATCATTTACATGATTTTATGAAACGCGACGAGATCGCTAAACTCAGGGAAACGCTAAAATTCCTATCCCCGCAGCTCCGTCAAAATAGAATCTTCTCTTTGCCCCGCAAGCTGCAGGATGTTCAGCGAAGGCGAATAAAATTCGATATCGGTTATGTCACGAAAAGTGAACCCTGCTCGCGAATTTTCGGAGAAGACAAATCAATCCTTGCATTCATTTAAAAACCTCCTTGCTTATAAATTCTAAAATCGTTAAAGTTCTAACTTAAAAATTATCAAGCAAAATATAGAAGTTTTTAACGCTTACTGGCGTTCAAAATTGTTATTCCGACGATAGCATCTCCTTCGTACCTAATGATTACATCATTATCTGTCAATTCGCTATCAGTAGCATGACTTGGCTTTTTAAAATTGATATATAATACGTCTGCTTCCGCGTCATAGGATGACCAAAGGTATTTTTGAGGAGCATGCCTGACCGCCGGAATTAGCTTTAAATATTGATCAATCGCTACTTGGGCCATATTTGATTCCTCCGATTTAGTGATTCTGTCTTACTTGTTATGAAAGCTGTGATAATAAAACCATCGTTTTCAATTTCTCGATATACTACTATAAGATGTTTACCTGTTCGGGTTTCTTGAACAGCCAAAAGCTCACCCGTTCCACCCTCCAATATTCGTGATGGATTTGCTACAGTCTCTAAAACTTCCAATCTCATTCCTGCCAGCTCACAATGCTCTTCAACGATGTGAGTCCATCGCTCATCTGTAAGTCTAATGGGAACATCATTTTTAGACAGAACTTTTACAATCATGCAATATCTCCAAAATGCTCGACAAACTCAGAGTCATGAATAGATCACGAGCCCCTGAGTTCTACGTTCTCGCCCCCTACCCATAGGTGCCATCTAATACCGGAATCTTCAGGGTTTCTTCAACAAATTTTTTATTCTTAATTTTTTCAAAGAGATCCTGGCTAACCTTCGGAGAAAGAACCTTTTCCCCACAGGCGGAGCATTCTTCATAATAGACATTTCTTACAAGATATAGTTTCCCCTCAACCCTAAGATCAATTTCACCCTTTTTCTTAAACATTGAACTATGGCAGGCAGCACATTTCATGATTTTATTCGCCTACTTTTAAAATATAATCATAGCGAATTTAACCGGGGAACCCCTGAACCTTTAACCTGTGAACATTATACAACGCCTTCTTTTTTCATATCTTTTACAATATCTCTAACCTTAAGATTTTTGAATATCTCTTTGCGTTCTTCAGTATAATTTCCCTCTCCCTTAGCATATTCCAATAAAAATTTTAGACTTCCATGTATCCCTAATTTGGACTTTAACGCCTCCCAACCCAACTTACGGATTTCCGGAGAAGACAAATCAATGGTTACATTCATTTAAAAACCTCCTTGCTTATAAATTCTAAAATCGTTAAGGTTTTAACTTTTATATATTTAATTTTATCAATCTTTTTTAATAGTTCATCATCACATGTTATGAAATATCGGGCCTGAGTTATCTCAGCACAAGCCAAATGCAAAGCATCAATACCTTTAATTCCTTCATTTTCCAATTCTTCAGCAAAATCCTGAATATTCTGTGAATAGGGTACAAATTCAGAGGCCATGTTCAACATATCCGAGATAACCATCATATTTTCAATTTTAGAATTTTTACTGTTTTCATATTCAAGAACAAATGAGTTGACAGTATTAATTTCTCCCAAAGACACCTTAGCCAATGCAATGATAAAACACAATGCCTCCAGCATAATGCGGGGTTGAGATTGATCATCGAACGGTCTATTATATAGACAAAGGTCAAAATAAACTTTCATTAATCCCCCATCCCATATTCTTTTACAATATCCATTGGAAATTCGTTAAAATAAGGTTTTTTTGGAATTCACGCTGGGTTTATTCCAAACTATAATTTTGCCTGACAATATCACGTATCTTATTTTATAATATAATTATAGCGAAGTTAAAAATAATATTCAATGCAATATAATATCCTGATTATCCTATAAATCATGTCTAATTCTCGCCCTTGTTTTTGTCTTTCATTCAACATTCGATGTTGGACGTTCGATGTTTACCCGCCTTCGGCGGCGCCAGAGGCGACCAGGGTTCGATGTTCATCTTTTTATTCTTCGTCCTCTATCCTCTTTCCTCTATCCTCTTTCCTCTATCCTCTGTCTTCCGGTCTCTATCCTCTATCCTCTTTCCTCTTCCTCATCCTCATCAACAACCATCTCCACATCCGGATATTTCTCTATCAAATACCGGTTCTCCGGAATATCTTTCACAAATATATTGGCCACCTTGTCCGCATAGATCAGTTTCCAGTCGTCTCTTTCCATCAATAACACGGACAATGCTGCTTTTGCATTGTATATAATCCAGGTGATATCGTATTTTTTCAAAACCTCATCCCAGCCCGGTTTGATACTGATCACCTTGAGATACTCTTTCATGATGTCCACACCATACATATCGGATCTGCCGTCAACAAAAACCTTGTATTCCGGCCATGCCGCATAAATGATGTAATCGCCGAACTCATCGTTTGCAAACATGTTTCCTTTTATAGGTTCATTTTCCAAAAACTCCACCGCAGCCACGGGCTTGGTTTCCGGATCAAATTTAAAATCTATTTTACCGCCCGCTGCTAATACAATAACCAATACAATGGCGGCAGCCGGCCACAAATACCCTCTTGCAGACGCATCGATTTCGGAAATATTCTCCGCTCTCTTTTTGAAAAATTCAACCAGCTTCCCGTTTGATTTTTCCAGCAGCGGACCAATCTGTTTCATCAGAATCGGCGCTATAATTATGCAAAACAGGGGAACATACCTTGCCGAATAAAGAGACATATGTACGAAAAGAACCATCAGTATCAATTCAATGATGTTCAACACCTTCCTTGAAACGGACAGAACAATCAATGTTAAAATCAATGTAATTTCAAAGGGCTTGGCATAAAGGTCATGAAAATTCGGCGACATAAACTCGGAAACATGGTCCATGATAAATTTGTTCGATATCAGATTAAAAGGGAACAGTAAAATTTCATACGTGTAGGGGTTGATCAGCGAGACGAAAAGACAGGCAATTGTTATCCCGCCCAGAAATCCGGCCTTTTTCCTATGGATATCTTTTTCAGTGTCTTGTGTTGTAATATACTTTACTCCATTGCCGAGCAGGTAAATACCGATCAAAATAAATCCGGCCAGAAACCCCCCGTGCAGATTCACCCACAGCAGCATAATCGGAGGGAAAAGATACAAATAGTTTTTATGGTGATACTGGTATTGGTCGAGCAGATAATACCAGATTAAAGTTAACAGCAGCGAAAAAATGTGCGGCCTGGCCAGCCAGTGAATCTGGGAGGTTATTAAAACAAGCAGAATGATAACCGTCGTCAGAATGATATTATCTTGATCTGTTTTGATCATTTTATAGAGCAGGTAATATACCAGACAGATGATAAAGGAAAAAAACAACACAACGCCGGTAAGTCCGAAGGCTTTGTGCACCAGCGCCATAATCACTTCCGAAAGCCATTCATGGGCTGTCCAGGCAAGGGTTGGCGTGATAAACGAAAAAATGTCAT
>CAZIIV010000273.1:0-1371 GCA_964539365.1 uncultured Desulfobacteraceae bacterium
TCCTCTATACCCTGACACCTGAAACCTGAAAAAAAATATGGCTTAATTTTTAAATGCTGTTATATAAGAGCGATGTTAGATAAAAACCATAGAATCATCAATTATTTGCGACTTTCCGTTACGGATCGCTGCAATTTGAGATGTATCTACTGTATGCCGGAACAGGGGATTCAATTTATTCCTCATCGGGAGATACTCAGCTATGAGGAGATGCTCCGTATTGTCAGACTTTGCGTTCAGAAAGGGATTCGCAAAGTCAGGGTCACCGGGGGTGAACCTCTGGTACGAAAAGCAGTTACCCATTTCCTTGAGATGCTTTGTAATATAGACGGACTTGATGAAATCAGTCTGACCACCAACGGGGTGTTGCTCAAAGATTTTGCTGCTGATGTCAAAAACAGCGGAATCCGCCGGATCAATGTAAGCCTGGATTCCCTGAAACCCGAACGATTTTTTCGGATCACGGGAAAAGACTGTTTTGAACGGGTGTGGGAGGGTCTTGAGGCGGCGGAACAGGTGGGATTTCATCCCATTAAAATTAATGTGGTGGCCATAAAAGGTGTCAATGATGATGAAATATTGGATTTTGCCGAATTGGCCGTAAAAAAGCCGTATCATGTTCGTTTTATCGAGCTTATGCCTGTGGGCAACCAAAGTGCCTGGAGTGCCGAACGGTTTGTTTCCACAGATGAAATTTATCGTTTGGTCCAGTCTCACTCAGAACTGAACCCCGTGAAATCCAACCCATATGACGGTCCTGCGCAACGATTTAAAATTCGAGGAGGTAAAGGGGAGATCGGGATGATTAGCGCCCTGAGTCATCACTTTTGTGATCAATGCAATCGCTTGCGGTTGACCCCTGAAGGGCATCTCAGGGGCTGTCTTTTTTCGGATCAGGAGATCGATCTTAAGACAGCACTCAGACAGAAAAAAAAAGACAGCGATCTTCTGCAACTGATCGAGCTTGCCATTAAAAACAAACCCAAAGAGCATGGGCTGCTCAAGTGTTTCCCCAGAAAATGTGTTCCCCAGATGAACCGTATCGGGGGGTAGAAGAAACAGGCAAATGGTAATCTATCCTCCGGTAAAAAAACATAGAATCTAATCACATTATTATAAAATTCTCATATCCTCATAAAATTGATTGATTCGTAAAAAGTGAAACGTGAAATGTAAAACGACCAAATTTAGTACATTAAGAGGCAATATTACACAACATATAAACTTTTCACGTTTAACTTTTTACTTTTTACGAGATCATCGATCTTAAGTCGTTAATATTCATGTTAAAGCTTAATAGGTTCCGTGTCCTTTAAAAAATAATTATAGAAATTTCAATTGACATTATTAAACAATATTGTTTAATAATGT
>CAZIIV010000273.1:1471-3682 GCA_964539365.1 uncultured Desulfobacteraceae bacterium
TATGTATAGAGAAAAACAGGTTAAAAATTCAGAAGCATTACAATTGCTTTTATTGGATAACCTTTACGCTCAATCCGGATCGGAAAAAATTATTTTCCAGGGAGGTACTGCTTTAAGATGGGTGTATGGCGGAATGAGGTTTTCGGAAGATCTTGATTTTGTAACACACTTGTCCAAAAAAGATATTCAAAAGATTTTAAGTAGAATATTTCTAAATACTCAAAATGCATGTATTGCCCAATTTGGTCCCGGGCGATCAGAATACCAGTACAAACGTGGACGAAGTCAGGCTACCAAGGTGTTTTTTATATATCGCCCTGAAGCTCAACGTGAAAGAATTGCTGTTAGATTAGAATTTGAAATGCTTAGACCCGGCTATGAACCGGGATTTACAAAGCATATTTTAAGTGACTTGCCATGGGTTGCCGCTCTGATGACCGGAGGGAAGCTGATTTTGCCGTATTCGAGTAGTATAATTCTGGCTGAAACACCAGAGGAAATTATGACTGACAAAATCAGAGCCTTGTATGAAAGAAAATTTCTTAAGGGAAGAGATATTTATGACTGCTGGTGGATCATAAAAAAACTCAAAGCGGTTCCGACATGGAGCAAGGTAAGGGAAAAATTTTCCATGTATCAAAGCCCCTTTGTCCCTGCCAGGGGGGCTGATTTCTTTTTACATAAAGAATCAGTTTCCAGTATGATAGCCGCGATAAAAAATGATTTGCCCCGATTTATACCCCAAAATATTTTTTCCATATATCAAGACCAGAATTTTAGCGAGTTCATTAGGATAATACAGCAAATTACATCAGATCTTTTGGATCAGGGAATGAAAAAATATTTTGAAAAATATGAAACAAGAGAAAGCAGCCATTAAACGCCTAAAAAGCCTCCCAAACCTTTTTCGCACTCAAGATGCAGAAAAAGTGTCGCCGCATACCGGCATGTTTTTATCAAGGGCACTGCAAAACGGCCTGATCCATCGTCTTGCTCGTGGAAATTACATTAATTCCTTTCTCTACGGCTTTCCCGGAATAGAAGAGGTGGCCTGTTTTTTAAAACCTCCGGCATACATTTCCTGTGAATGGGCTTTAAATTATCATGGTATCAGCCTGCAGTCGCCTTTGATGTGTACCGTGATAACCTTAAGTACGGCTGTTGGTAAAAAGCGAAATATTAATTATAGAGGGATAACCATTGAATTTTCAAGAATTTCCCCATCACTTTTTTCCGGATTTATTTATTATGACAGATTTTATATGGCCTTACCCGAAAAAGCCATTTTAGATACCATTTATTATCGCAGGTCTATTCCGGCCCAGGATGAATTAAATCTGGACGAAGTCGATTCTAAAAATCTTTTAAAATTGCTTGAAAAATATCCGCCCTATGTTTCTAAGATTCTTCTGAGCTTGAATGGGATAAAGGCACTTGATTTCGGTGCAGCGTAGCGACGGCATGTATCTCTTTCAAAGAGATACACGCCGTTGCGGATAGTTTTAATCTAAATCAATTGTAGAATTTCCGAGACGTTTATTCAGGAACTGAATTTTGCACGAGTCGGAGGCTTTCATATGCAAGGCATTTGAGAGCGAAGCCATAGTTTGGCTATTGCGAGCTCTTAATAACGCAGCAGATGGAAGCCTCCGGCTTGCCCTTTGGGTGAAAATTAATGAATAAAAAAGATCATGGTCTAATGTGCCATTCGGATAAGCCTGCAAATACATTATGTTGCATAAACTCGCCTGAAACAGGTAAGCTAAATCCGCTTCAATAATTTTCATTCAAAATTCAGGTGGAAGATTCAGCCTCCAACTCCTCAATCCGTTTGTTGACGGCATCAAGTTCTTTTTTCATGGCGCCGGCGTCATCTTTGAGCATATTCAGCTCATCCTGGGAATTCATGGCATAAGAACTCTCATACCCTCTTCCCGGGGCAGGATAAGCGCCGCGCGGACCCAAACCTCTGCCGTAACCCCGGCCCCTGCCAAAACCAGGCCCGAATCCGCCTCTAAAGCCGCGAAGTTGACTAAAACCGCTACCAACGCCCCGTCCATAGCCATATCCCCGATATCCGGGTCTCGATATGGGGACCGGACCATCAGCAGTTCGGGAAGCATTACAGAATCCTCTTCCCCATCCTGTCATAGACCCCATTCCCGCAGGTCCTGTTCCATCAAATCCTGGCATAAGACACACCTCCTTTTC
>CAZIIV010000274.1:0-3677 GCA_964539365.1 uncultured Desulfobacteraceae bacterium
CGACCTGTACAGTTCCCGGGTGATCCACCAGACCTTCATCGATGTGAACGAAAAAGGCACGGAAGCTGCTGCTGCTACCATCGTGGAGATGCGGGAAACATCGGCCTTCGGGAACTACATCCGGTTCGACCAACCGTTCCTCTATATCATCAGGGAGAATTCCACGGGCGCCATCCTGTTCATGGGGAAAGTCGGACGACCGGTGTACGAATAGGAACTTGCTTTTACGCTAACCTATTAAGGGATGTCATTGGACATCTTCAACCATGCTTACCTGCTTTCAGCCGTTCAACCACAGGTAACCTGATAAAGTTAGTGATCTCCACCTTACCGAACGCTTTATAGAGCGGATTCAGGATGATATTATAATCCAGGCCTACAATGGAGGAAGGCACTTTCAGGGCAAAGAATTCACTCTGTTTCGCCAGGTTTGTAAAAACTCTTGTTGTCTTGGGTGAATAGGGGTATTGGTACCATTTTTCCGGAAGGTCATTTAAGGCTTCAATAATGAAATCGTCGGGAATTTCTATTTTCGCGACGAGTATTTCTTTTGGCAACAAGGCAATATTCTCAGAGTGAAAATAATATTCAAGCAGTGCCAAAGAAATATTTTTTGAACAGTAAACGGCACGTGTGCCCGGTTCATTCCATCTCCCCCCGACCTTTTCTGCCCCTATGCCTGATAGCGTGGAGTCTTTATGCTTGATGTTTGCTACCCTGTAGACGACCATTAACCAGCATTTGTCAATAAACACAGATTTTCATATCAAGATAACACCCTAAATTACAACAAACAGATAATTTTATAATCTGCTATATATCAGTACATTACATCTTTCCACATGATCTTTTCGCAACAATATTAGGGACATATAGATATATTTAGAGGTTTCTATTATCTTATTAAATTGTTCCGCTTGCTTCGTTTAGCAGCTATATTCCACTTAACAACAGTTTGTTAATAACTTTTATATTTTTCAATTATAAATTAACATTATTTAAATATATTTATCATGTATTTAAATAGCCCTAATTATGGATGCCTACACATACTTTTCCAGTATAGATATTTTGAACAAGAAGAAATATGATGCCTTACGCGCCTTTTGTTTCGATAAAAGGCCTGCACAAGATGTTGCCAATGAGTTTGAATACTCTTTATCTTCCCTGTATTCTTTAGCAAGGGATTTCCGAAAGCATTTAAAGCAAAAGCCGGACGAAGATTATTTCTTCAAAAACACGGTAATGGGCAGAAAAGTTATCCGCTTGGAGGGGTTAGACAATTTGATTATCGGCTTGCGCAAACAAAATTTTTCTTCGGAAGATATTGTTGGCATAGTAAATTCAAAGGGTTACAAGGTGTCATATGGTTATGTTTACAAACTATTGAACAACGAAGGCTTTGCACGTCTTCCAAGAAGAAGCAGGCCGGAAAAGAAAAAATTGGAATTGCCAAAAATGAGTGCTCCGGTATCCCGGATGTTAGAAATCTCGCATGAGAAATTCCATTCAGGATCAACAGGTATATTTGCGTTCCTTCCTTATATCATGAAATATGGAATAGATCAGGCAATTAACAAATCTTCCTACCCCGGAACAAAAACCATTAACACCTTTTCTTCCATCATGTCATTTATAGCGCTGAAATTATCCAGTATAAAACGTTACAGCGATGATGATCTGTGGTGTATGGATAGGGGGCTTGGATTATTTGCCGGATTAAACGTACTGCCAAAATCCGCATGGTTAAGCTCCTACTCTAGCAGGGTAACAAAACAAATGAACCTGGAGTTTCTAAAAAGCTTACACCGAATTTGGCATAAACATAATCTGTTGTCCGACACCTGCAATTTAGATTTTACAACCATTCCATACTGGGGTGATGATAACAAACATCTCGAAAACAACTGGAGCGGTAAAAGGAACAAGGCCTTATCAAGTATGTTGGGCGTATTGGCGCAGGATCCTGATAGCGGCATAATAGATTACGGAGATACCGGGGTGATGCATAAAAATGAATCAAGGGTTGTGTTGGAGTATTTGGATTTTTATAAACAAAACATAGCAGGAAAGCAAGAGCTTAACTATCTGGTTTTCGACAGCAAGTTTACCAACTATCAGAACTTGTCTATATTGGACGACAGTGATGTCAAGTTTATTACCATTCGCAGGAGGGGGAAGAAAATTATTGAACAGATCGACAAAAACAAATCTTATAAGACCATCAGGGTAGAAGCCAGCGGGCTTAAAAAACGAACCTTAAAAGTCCGCGATGAAATTATAACGCTAAACGGCTATTGTGATAGTAAAACCGGAGAAAAAAAACAGATCAGACAAATTACCATTACCGGGCATGGCAAAATAAAACCGGCTTTGGTAATCACCAATGACTTTGATATAACAACAGAAAAAGTCGTAAGAAAATACGCCCGCAGATGGATCGTAGAGAAAGGCATTTCTGAACAGATAGAGTTCTTTCACCTAAACAGGGTATCCTCATCCATGGTCATCAAGGTTGATTTTGATCTTACAATGACAATTGTCGCTCACAATATTTATCGCTTGTTTGCCAACGATCTGGATCGTTATGAAGGGCTTTCTGATGAAAGGATTTATGAGAAATTCATTGTCAATAATGGAGCTATTGAAATAAATGGAACGGACATCAATGTAGAATTAAAGAAAAAAAGAGACCTCCCTCAAATAATCCAAATGACCAATAAATACAAGGAGATGATGTGCCCCTGGCTTGCTAATATGAAAGTGCATTTTATACCTTCGTCAACTTCCTGAATTTAGGGGAGGTATTTATACATGAAAATCTGTGCTGAATATAATTTTCTCAAATCGTTTTCTGATATATGCCCGATGGGGTCTCCAGATACATAGGGACCTTTAATAACATTTTCGGGAGCCAGAAGTATCGGATGACCCTGGGCAGCACAAATGTCCAATACTTCATCCATGAACTTATGATTGTAATAAACATCAATCCGATACCCGTCGAGTCCATATTCGAGTACCCATTGAACCATACAATCGCGTATGTAGTTATATGCTTCCGGGTTTTCAAGATCCAAAAGGACCTGACCGAAATCATGATTCGTTTTACCCCATATGATTCTCTTCGTGCCTTTTTCTAAAAACCAGTCTGGATGTTGTTTATAAACTTCCGCTTCCGGACTCACCCCATACCAATTGATGTTTGAAATCACCTTAATCCCACGTTTATGGGCTTCATTAATAAAATCCTTAATATCCTGAGCTGTTCCCTGCCCCGGGGTATTATGAAATTTGTCAACATACAGGTTATTGGTAGTGCTGTATATTGAATTAACATTTATTACTGTTATTCCCAATTCATCGAGATAAGGAAGTTTTTCTGTTAACCTTTTCCAGGCTTCGGGATTAAAACCAAAATTATCAGTCCATTTTGAAACATCATTGTAATAAGGATGGTTAAATCCCTGGGGCGTAATTTCATAAATCACAGCATTACGCAACCAACCGGGAGCAGGCTGTGAGGTTGTATTCCTGGGGAAAATCGTATCGTATGTCACCTGTGCCTGCAATACCTGACCGGCCAGTACCAGTCCGACCACACTTAGTGCAATCTTTTTCATAAAAACGCTCCTAATAAATTGTTTTTTTGCAAATGTTTTCATACGTAAATAGTT
>CAZIIV010000275.1:0-3665 GCA_964539365.1 uncultured Desulfobacteraceae bacterium
AGTCCAGATTGCGCTCAATAAACATGGCAAACAGGTCAGATTTGCTGTCCGGGAAGTTGTCTTTTGCGAAAACTTTCAGTGCCGGATTCATCCCCTTACCGCCCATATACGGTGGATTGGTCACCACACAATCATATTTTCTCGATAGAATCGCGGCCTGTTTTACCAGGGCTGCCAGGTTTTGAACATCGCTCTGGGAATGCCACTTGCCGATCCGTTGTTCGACGGCTTTTTCGATTTCCGGCATTCGTTTTACCGAAGAATCAGGAACGGCAATCGAGGCCCCGAATGTTTTGGCGTATGCGAATAATTCCAGGCCGAATTACTGAGAATACCGCTTTCAATTCCTCGGCATAACGATTAATAGCGGCTGAAACGATTTCCGCTTTTTGCATGGGAAAACGACCGGCAAGCCGAACAAGAACAACACCATGTGTCAACCGATGCTGGCGAAATACGAGTTCACCAAAGTCTTTATCAGCCGTCAGCAGTATCGCCTTTTTCGCGTTTGCAAGTTCAAGCACCTTGTCATCGGAAATTCCCGGCCCCATTTCAATTACTGACATCACATCATGCCCATCCTGCCTGAGCCGATCAACAATCTGGCGGTCAATATTTTCGTCAGCGAAAAAAATCATGATGCCGATACTTCTTCGATAGGATAAACCACATCAGCCCGAAGTGCTTTGGCCGCAAGCGACAACGCTGCTTGAACCGCCTCTTTGGTTAGACGCGGGTGCGCTTCAAGGATCTGTTCGACCGTTTCACCTTCAGCCAGCTTTTCAACAATCGATTCAACGGTTATACGCGTCCCTGATATTACAGGTTTGCCCATCATGATCGACGGATCTGAAACAATTAAAGTTGCCATTTTTCTATTTCCTTTCATTAAACAAAAAGACATGAGGGTCGCATCTTAAATATTAATTATTGTTTTCCGAATATTGTCGACTCGCCGCTTCAATTTGCGATCCTTCTCAATTTTTTCCGCCACAAAGCCATGCCTGAGCGTAACACCGGCTCCGGATATGCCAAAGTACCGCCCCAAATCGACACCGCTTTCTGCCGTCATTTCCCTGCTGAGATAAATCGCCAAATCTCGTGCAAGATTCCGCTTTTTCCCTTTCTGCAAAATCGCCTCGGATGTACAGCTAAATTCATGACATATCGCCGGTATCAGATCCTCCGGGGTCCGCCTTGGCTTAAGCCTTTTCAGCTGCGGCTTCTCATTTGTATCCGACTCCTTCGATAAATAATTCCGCTTTATCCAATTTACAAACTCGGCACCGCCAAGAATAACCCCATTTATAATGCCCTTGGATGGATTTTCTATTTTTTCATTCTGTACCGATTCAACGAAACTCCGGTATCCCTCCTTGGCTTTTTGCCGATTCACACCAAACGGCGATAGCAGCCAGGCCGTCTCAAGCCACTCGGGAGCCTTTGCATACCCGCCGAAAACAGGATAACTACTCCATGGATAGTCCTTGCAATGCTCGACCATCCCGGCGCGTACGGGATTTAAATGGATATAGCGCGATAAGTGCTTTAAATATTCATCCGCATCGATCACCACGGCTTTGAACCGCCCTTGGAACAAATGGCCGGAGCGCCTTCTTTTTCGGTTGTAATATGCGACATAACCAACATTGATCCATTTAATAGCCCGGCTCAGGTTCGGATGTGGGGTTTCGATCAAAAAATGATAGTGGTCATCAGGCAATACGCATGAATCTTGATTTCATAGCGCGCTACCGCCTTTCCGACATACTCTAAAAACTTTTCCCGGTCCCTGTTGCTTTTAAAAATATCAGAGCCAGCGTTTCCGCGGTGCATCACGTGATAAAAAGCCCCCGCGTATTCTATTCTTAATGGTCTTGCCATTCGTTATAACCTGGCCTCGAAAATAATGCACCTTCATGACTTTCTCGCACACCCTCACTCTTTATATACATCATATAACACTGTCAATATTTAATTTTTAAGATGCGACCCTCTTGTCTTTCACTTGCGCATCTTGAAAATATTTTAAATCGAGATAGCTAATTAGCTCTTTGAAATTCAAATCTACGGTGAGATAACAACCAGCCTGAAGTCGGTTGTAAGTGTGGGCAGCAGGCCTTAGATGCCTGTGAGACACCCTGCTAAGGCAGGTAGGAAGCCTAACCGGAAAATGGCAATTTCTAAAAGCTCCAACCTACAGAATAAGCCTCTTTTGTAGTTTTTACTTGACACAGAATTTAGAACCATTTTAAAAAGAGTCGTTTGCAACAAGTTTAATTTACTATAGTATATAAAATATTTTTAACCTCCCAATAAATTCAATAATTAACATGCCCATTTTCAAACTCAAATTTTTTTCTATTGTACTTGTAGGCAGACAGAATCCGCAAATACTCAACCATGATTTTTTGATTAATAATCAAGTAATTCCAATTAATGAGGAACCATTTAAAACCCTAATTAAACAATCTTCCAAAGGTAAACCACCGTTTTCTCAGTACCTATCTACGCCTGTTGTAACGCAATTATCTTATAATTGGATATCAATAATAGTACAGGAAAGCCGTTTTCAAATTATAGACAATAAAGTATCAGCCCCTTCTAAAAGTCCCATTATTTCATTTACAAAAAAATACTTTGGTGAACTTCTGAGATATACACCATTTCAACTTGGCGGCTTGAATTTTAATGGAGAATTAAAGTTCAGTAATAAAAATGACGAAAACAACTTTGACAAAATGTTGGGGATAGATAGTGAAAAATTTAAAAGCAATTTCGGTATTAAAAATACAATTCAATTTGAAAGTAAAATCAATTTTCCTTTAGATAACGGACAAGGACAACTTAATGTTTCTAAGCCTAAAAAGGTGAAAGACACAGGAATTGCCAATTTTAACTTTGAATTTGGCTATGAGGATATTGACTCTTTTATGACAAGATTAGATGAAGCTGAAAGGTTTTTTGAATTTTATGAAGACATGTTGGTAAAATTGAAAGTGAAGGTAATAAAATGAACCAAACATTGTATTCAGATTTTACAAATGATTTTGTCTTGAGAGAAATATATAAGGTTATTCCAGAACTCATGCCAGACGAAAACACGACCAAAACGGGTTTTATTAGAGAATATTTGGAGGAAAATTTTGAGAAACTTAAACAATTGAAAGACCAAACTGAAGAATTGCTTCCTCAATTGGGCGATGAAAAAAGAGTAAAAGTCCATATAACAGATGAAACCCTGATATTTTGTGCAAATGAATCGCTAATTAAATTTTTAGGATTATTCGAGAAATTGATAAAGCAGCACTTTCTAACAGTTGATAGCATAAATTTTACAATTGAATATGATCCAGAACTTGGAGAAAAATGGGTAAGTGCAGACACTAAAATTTCGGCTGGAATTGACCACGTAATTAAATGGGAAGATAGTTTTATAAAGGATTGGGTGTCTGTAGCTCCATATCCAGAGCGTGGGAAAATTAGACTTTCCTGCGATATTATTTAATATTATGGATCCAAAAGATTTCCTTAGCGTTGCTAAAAACCTATTGAGAAAAGACAAACCAATTAATTGTCGAACAGCCATTAACCGTTCTTATTATGCTGCATATAATGTAGCAGTTAATTTGCTGGAAAAATCGAATGTTACTATTCCAAAGAGC
>CAZIIV010000276.1:0-3658 GCA_964539365.1 uncultured Desulfobacteraceae bacterium
GAGAGCGAGAAGAGTGCAAATAAAAAATTTAGAAAATCATTTCAACAACACTATTGTAGCGCTTTGTATGCTACTTATATATATGCTATTTGCATTACTATTTTTCCCACATGGAATTAACTCAGCCTTTATCGCTCAAGCATACAAATGGGTTGCAACATTAATAGTGGTTTCCTTTTTGATATTCGTTTTATTTGTATATTTCACAAAAGACCAACCATTTTTCTATCTCACAAAAAATAAATCATTTTTTTCTTTAAAACCAATTGAGCATTTTACATGCAGAGATTTCATTTTTTCATTATTTCCAATGACACCGATTATTCAATACATTATTTCTAATCATGACATTTTATCTATTTCTGATTCATTGGTTATAATAATATTATTTTTATTTTTAATACTTATATTTGCCTATATGATACCATGGAGTTTAAGTATTTTTGCCTCAAGAGAAATATTAATGATAGTAGCTTTAAGCTTTTTATTCGTAATTTTCAATATGGCTTCATTGTCTGCAATCAACAACTGGAACAAACAAGGCTCGCTGACAATTCAACTTATGGTTTCAATAATTACATTTCTTATTTTATTATGCAATTTTATATCCAAGAAAGTATTTACAATTGCTGTTATAACATTTTTTCTAATAAACACTATAGCCAATGTTTTGAGTGTAGAGAGTGTTGAGAAACCACCGCAGAAGTTCAAGAGCTTTTCTATTGAATCAGCAGTTAAAGGAAAAAAAATAGAGAAAAAAAATGATGTTTTATTGCTTGTTTACGAATCTTATTCTAACTATGAGACAATGCAACATTATGGCTTTGACAATAGTGAACAATTAGACTTTTTAGAACAGAATGGTTTTCATGTTTACCATGGGATTTATTCTCTTGGGACAGGTACGATATCTTCCATGTCAAGAGTTTTCAATGTCGAGCGAAAACTGTCCGGCAGAAAATTTCTTGCTGGTGGTGGAGCCGTACATAGATTACTTAACAATCATGGATATAAAACTCTCGGCGTATTCCAAAACGACTTCAATTTCAGAGGCTTATCTATTGATGAAGTTAAATATGATTTTCATTTTCCTGCCCCTGTTGGATGTGGAAATTTGCTTATCAATGCAATACTAGGAGGGGAGTTTAGTGATGAAGTGAGTTTTAAGGGAGTCGGCGTTCGCTCATATTTGAAACAAAAACATAAAGTACTTATGCGAAGATATCCATCACCAGTGTTTATGTACTCACACAGTCTTAGGCCCGGGCATAGACCAAAGGGGGCAAAGAGTCCTGACGAGGTAGATAAATACATTAACATTATTTTAGATTTAGTTAAACAAGCTAATATAGAAATGCAACAAGATATCAATACAATAATAAAGCACAATTCTAATGCCATAATTATTATTGCAGGGGATCATGGACCTCATTTAACAAAAATCGGTTATGATATTCATCATAATCCCGATAAATATAGCGCTAATGACATTGATAGATATATTATGCAAGATATAATTGGAGCATTTCTCGCTATAAGGTGGCCCGAAAACAATTATGCAAATAAACATGACATAAAAATTTTACAAGACATTTTTCCCGCTGTTTTTGCTTATTTGTTCGATGACGACTCGATATTCGATAAAACTAGAATACAACCAAGAACTATGATAAATTCGCAGATTACTTGTGGTGTAAATGTAAATGACGGTATTATTATTGGAGGAAAGGATGATGGAAAGCCTTTATTTGAAGGTGTTCAATAACTTTAGTAAGTGTATTTAAACTTTTATTAATTTGTTATCAAACCGTTATGTAAAAATGGCATGTATAATGAATCTTACAAAACTTTCGAGTTCTTTTCGTGATCCAAGCGGGTTTCTTTTTACAATTGAAAAGGAGATTTACAGACAGGTTAATGAAATTTATAAAGAGGAGTATAATTATTTTATCGACTCCGGCCTTTATGAAACTTTAGTTAGGGCTGCTCTACTCATTCCTCATGAAGAATCCAACATTAAATTCCCTCATCCGGAAACCGGTTACAGGATTTTAAAACCTGAAAAAATTTCCTTTATATCTTATCCATATGAATGGTGCTTCAGTCAATTGAAGGATGCTGCTTTGACTACTTTAAAGATCCAAAGGATGGCCCTTGATCACGAGATGTCTCTGAAGGATGCCAGCGCCTACAACATTCAATTTCAAAACGGCCGACCGATTTTTATTGATACACTATCCTTTGAGAAATACCATGAAGGCAAACCATGGGTGGCTTACCGGCAGTTTTGTCAACACTTTCTGGCGCCACTGGCTTTAATGAGCCGAAAAGACATCCGCCTGAACCAATTATTAAAGATTTATATTGATGGCGTTCCACTGGATCTGGCAAGCTCTCTTCTCCCGCTTAAAACCCGATTTAAATTTTCCCTGCTTACCCATATTCATCTGCATGCCAAGACCCAGATGCGTTACGCCGGGCAAACAGCTAAAAAGCAAAACCCCAAACTCAGCCGAATGGGTTTTATCGGAATCATAAACAGCCTGGAATCAGCCGTCAAAGGTTTGAAATGGGATCCACAGGGTACGGAATGGTCAAATTATTACCAGAATACAAATTACACACCTGACGGCTTTGAACACAAAAAACAGATTGTTCAAAAGTATCTTTTCAAATCGAACCCCCGGACGGTTTGGGATATCGCCGCAAATACTGGTCATTTCAGCCGATTGGCAAGCGATAATGAAATTAACACCATTTCTTTTGATGTTGACCCGGCCGCAGTGGAAAAAAACTACCTCCATGTGGTATCAAGCGGTGAAAACATTATTCTGCCGCTGGTGAGTGACTTAACCAACCCCAGTCCCGGCTTAGGCTGGCAGAACGAGGAAAGGATGGGTTTTATGGAGCGAGGACCGGCCGACACCTTGTTGGCTCTGGCTTTGATTCACCATTTAGCTATCTCTAATAATCTGCCATTTTCTAAAGTTGTTGACTTTATACGACAGATTTGCAAGTGGCTTATCATTGAGTTTGTTCCTAAAACCGACTCCCAGGTGCAAAGACTTTTGGCCACCAGAAAAGACATCTTTCCGAATTATACAGAGGAAGCTTTTGAGAAGGAGTTTGAAAGATATTTTGCTGTAAGAGATAAAATCCAAATCAAAGAGTCGGAAAGAATTTTGTATTTAATGCGTAAGCTTTAAACATAAGTTGTTTTAATGATTTATAAATTTTCAACCTAAGTCAGGAGTTGTCAAGTATGCTTAAAAAAGTTTCCAATATTTATTTATATCTTGTTATGGTTGGCATTTTCGGGATGTTTTTATTCCCATCTCAAGCCTATGCCTACCTGGACCCTGGCACCGGCAGTTTAATCCTTCAAGGAATCATAGGAGGTCTGGCTGTGATGGCTGTGGTTGGAAAACTCTACTGGCACCGCCTCCTTCGTTTTTTTGGCATAAGGAAAGCTAATCACACCGACGTCCAAAAAGCTGATGATCCAGAAACCACACATGCTGGAATATCCGATATGAAAGATTAGGTAAATAACGAATAAAGAATTGTTGAGATTATTCATAAAAATTTTAAAGAGATGAAGAGATTTAATAAAGCGACAAAATTCGATGAGATCTCGGCGGTTCAGCGGCAACACCCT
>CAZIIV010000277.1:0-3641 GCA_964539365.1 uncultured Desulfobacteraceae bacterium
AATAACCATGAGAAGTGGACCTCAAATATTATTAATCTGTACAACGAAGTCCTTGAAATAGAAAACCGCCTAAGCTGGGGTTATGATGAAAACCGAGCCGACTTTTTGTTCCCCCTGTATAATCTGGAATATTCTTCTGTTCAGGATACAACTGAAAGCAAGGGAAAACCTGCAAAAGAGCCGGAAAAGGTAAATTTCTCTCCTCAGAGCCGGGAGTGGGAGGAAACAAGTATATATTCCGAAACCGGGTCGTTTAAGTTTACTGTAGAAATGAAAGATATTGTTCCGATTGAGCAGGCTGCCAGAGAAATAAAATTATTTTTAAAAGAAAAGGACCAGACTGTTTCCAAAAACTGGCCTCTATCCAAGATCGAGAAATTCATTGTCAGCAATCTTGAAAAAGATGGATATGATTCAACATTTATCAAAAGAGAGAACCTGTCAAAAGCAAAACAGGCATTTGGCCCGATGTTGTGGGAAGTCGGAAGAGATGCACCGCGGATGAAAATGAAGCCTGATTCCGTGATTGAAATTTGGATTGAAGAATTGACGCCCCAGTTTTTCAATGAAAGTGCTTTAAAAGGAAATGGGAATATTTTTTATTGTGAAAATTCCCCTGATTCCTTGCCAAAGGAACAGCAAACCATGTTGTATGAATTTATCGAAGACAAAAAAAATTACCCGAAAGTGAAGGAAAAAATTGAAAAATATGGGGGAATCGAGAGCGAAATCAGGTTTCTGAAGGACAATTTGATTGAAATATCCAAGGACAAATTCAAAACGCCGTTGAACCTTTTTTATGTTTCGTTTGAGCCGGAGCGCAGGTTCACCAGATCCCTTTTTAATAATATCGATCTGTTTGATTCGGCTTTCAAATCGCCGGACAAGGGCTTTTACTGGTTTCCCTACTCCTATAAGCCTGATGAAAAGGCCATGACTCATGTCAAGCGAGAAAATTTCAACCCTGATTTTTTCCTGAAAATGCAGTCAGAAAACGAAATTCTTGTTGTTGAAATGAAAGCGGATGGCGACACCAATCAAAAGAACAGAGCAAAATACAGGGATGGTAAAGATCATTTCAGCACTCTAAATGAAAGACTCAAAGAAAACAATATTGAATGGAAATACTATTTTTATTTTTTATCACCGGAAGATATTACGGAATTCTTTCAGGCAGTTAAAGCTAATAGATACGCCTCATGGAAATCGGCTTTAATGCAGGAATTGGAATAAAAAGCATGTATAACAACCGCATCAACTCGAACTGGCAATTCCGCTGCGCTCCATTGCCAGCCGGTTATGCGGAGCGATAAGCGTGACCGCAAGCGGCCACGCTTATCGCCGCCGTATGCTTCGCCATTGGCCTTGAGAGGCTCCGCTTGCGCTCCGCCTATCAAGGCCAATGGAGCCGACTGCGATTCTCGGTTTTTGCGTAAGCAAGCTCCCGCCAAAACCTGCGAGTCTCGCGGCTCATCCGGCGGCGATATGCCCCGAAAATTAAAACATAGCCTATGTTGTTTAATGTTATTTTATTTATTGACAAAGTGTTATTAAATGTTATATATTCCTCATGAATGAAATTATTTGGCATAATCGAGCCCGTAAACAGATGAAGAAAATTCCAAAACAATACAGAGAATCTATTCACAACTGTGTGGACCAACTGGAGGCCTTCCCTAACTGTGAACGTCTTGATATTACAGAACTAAAGAATCATCCATATGGTTATCGCATGAGAGTGGGGCGTTACCGGGTTCTTTTTGACTTTGCCAAGGTCATTAAGATTATCAAAATTCAAGAGGTGAAAAAAAGAGATGAACGAACATATTAATACGCAAATCATTACCCATAACGGCAAACCTGCTTTTGCCGTTATTCCGTGGAATGAATACCAGGAGCTGATCCGCAACCAAATTAACCCTGATGAGTCCGACATCTGGTTTCCCAATGATGTTGTAAAGGCAAATGTTCGAGGGGATAGCCTTATCAAGGCATGGCGGGAATATTTCAAACTTACACAAGCAGAATTGGCAGAAAAAGCAGGAATGAAGCAATCGGCTTTGGCAAGGTTGGAAAGCAGCAGCGCCACTCCAAGAAAATCTACTTTAGCAAAACTAGCGGATGCCATGGGAATTAGTGTCGAGCAATTAATCGAGTAAGGAAAACGGCATATCAAATCACTTGTGCCGACCCAAAAAGGGGGCGGCAAAGTTCTGCGTTGGACGCGAACAAAGTGCGGGACGAGGGGGTCGCATCTAGTGCGGGACGAGGGGGTCGTTCTAAATTATAAAAGTATTGACAAGGCCATGGCGTTAAGATAGCGTGCGAAAAGCAAAAAAGATGCTTCCTGGCGAAACAAAAAGGTGTTTTTGAATGGCTCGGCCGTTAAGAATAGAATTCCCGGGTGCCTTCTATCACGTGATGAATCGCGGAAACACGGGAATGAAAATATATACAGGAGCGCGCGGGACCGGGAAAAGTTCCTGGAATATGTCGGCGAGGCGTTGAAACGATAGGGAAACCGCGAAAAAAAGATACCGTGATTTTGTCGGGTCAGTCGAAAACGAAAAAGTTGAGAATCCGTCCAATGACGTCGTGGGCGGTGTTGTTTTGGGGCGAGTCGAATTCGTAAACTGGGTGAAGAAGACATTTTTAAGTAAGGATTTGAACAGCAAGGAGATCCCCCAACTGAAAAATCTTTAGACCCCGCCCGACGCCCGATGACCTTATTCAAGCGGTTTCCGACGAATTCGGTTGCGGGATGGAAAACATCCTGCGGAAAGGGAAAAAGAGGAATTTAGCCCGGGATGTGGCGATTTATCTTTGCAGGGAATTGACGGGAGAAACCAGCGTCGCCCTGGGCCAGCGGTTCGATATCTCCGGAGCTGGAATCGCGGCTCGGCATTACCGGATCGCGAAAAAACTTGAGACGGATCGAAAGCTTAATGGGCGGGAGAATTGAATCAGAAGAAAAATAATTAATATTTGAGATAACGACCCCCATGTCCCCCCTCTGCCCGTTTTATGCCCCTTTGGTCCGAAAAACGACTCATCCATTTCGACCAAACCAGCCAGGCTGTATCCGGCATCCCTATCCGCCATGGCCTTGCGAATCTTATGGGCCATCAACCACGCGGTCTTGTAATCTGTGATCTGCAAAACACGCTGCATCTCGGCTATAGACACGCCCACCTTGTCCATGGCCATATGGTAGATGAGCCAATACCATTTGAGCAAGGGCGTACGGGTTTTATGGAATATCGTCCCCGCCGTCAGACTGATTTTTGCCCGGCACGATTTGCAATCCAAAATATTTCTGGTGCTCACGAACCATGCGTCCCGATGCCCGCACCTGGGGCATTGGAATCCTTCGGGCCACCGAATTTTTCGAAGATGCTGAACGCAAGCCTCTTCATCAGAAAATTCTTTCTGAAAATCAAGAAGACTGCGCTCCCTATATCTTTTGGCCATGTGAGTACCCCCAATAGCTCGAGGGTACATTTCCATTATGAACTAAGTCAATAGGCATTTAAATTAATATTCAAATACGTGGAAATATTTTCCAGCTATATGAACCTATATCACAGAAAATTTTACGTCTATTAACACTGATAAGCGTGACCGCAAGCGGCCACGCTTAT
>CAZIIV010000278.1:0-3622 GCA_964539365.1 uncultured Desulfobacteraceae bacterium
GGAAAAAAATATAAGAAATGTTGCTTAAGGTAATCAAACTGTGTCCCTTTTCGCAACCCCCAGCGATAGTGTTCAATGATTATCCGATGATTGAGTATTTCAAAGGTGTAAGAATCAAGCATACCAATCCAATTGGAAAAAATAAAACCGGCAGAAGATACTTTCTGTCTATGCAAGTATTCGTAACTCAGGACTATCGATAAGACATAGGGAATGATCATGCCTGACAAACCGACTTATGAAGAATTGGTAACAAAAATAGAAGAGCTTGAATCGACCGCGAGGAAAAACGAAGAATTTTTCCGCAAAATTATTGATTTGATTCCAAGCTGCATCATTATCAAAGACCGAAATGGGAAATTCGTTTTGGCCAATAAAAAGACCGCGTCTTTCTATGGTTCGAATGTCGAGGAGATGATCGGAAAGTTCGAATTTGATTACGCAGGGATTCACCCTTCCAACCAACATGAAATCGACAAATTTCTTGCCGATGACCGACATGTCATCGACACAGGAGAAAAAAAAATAATACCCGATGAGAAATTTACATTATCAGATGGTGACGTGCACACATTTCATGTGTACAAAATTCCAATCAGCACCTTCGGATATGAAAATTGTGTGCTCGTTGTTGCAACAGATATCACTGAAATAAGAAAAACTGAGGCGAACCTCTGTCATAGCCAGAAGATGTTGGCAAGAACAGAAAGCATTACACATACAGGCAGTTGGGAATGGGAGATTTCTACTGATACGGTTACTTGGTCGGAAGAGCTATTTCGCATATTTCAACTTGACCCTGATGACGGAGCGCCAAGTTGGGCTGAGCATCCTCAATTGTATCATCCTGAAGATTTTGTAAATTTACGTCAGGCTGTCGAAGCTGCAGTAGCCAATGGAACGCCCTATGAAATGGAACTTCGGGCCTTCCGGAAAGACGGTGAAACCCGGGTGTGTCAGGCAAGAGGATTTTCGGAAATGGGATCAAACGGAAAGCCTGTGCGCCTATTTGGTTCATTACATGACATCACTGATCGCAAGCAGGCAGAGGATGCGCTACGGGAAAAAACGTATGATCTTAACGAACGAGTAAAAGAATTGAACTGTCTTTATAGCATTTCTGGTCTTGTTGAAAAGATAAACACCTCATTAGATGAAGTCCTTCAAGCTATAGTCCATATCATTCCTCCTTCCTGTCGGTATCCAGAAGTCACTTGCGCCCGAATTTTGTTGAATGGGAAAGAGTACAAAACGGAAAACTTCAAACAAACTAAATGGAAGCAAGCAAGTGACATATTCGTTTATGGAGAACTAAAGGGGACTTTAGAAGTCTGTTGTTTGGATGAACATCTTGAAACAGATGAACGTCCTTTCCTCAAAGAAGAAAGAGAACTAATCAATGCTATTGCCGAGCGGTTGACCCACATAATTGAGCGAAAACAGACCGATGAAGCGCTGCGGGAGAGTGAGGAGAAGTACAGATTGTTAGTAAAGAATATCCCAAGTATTGTTTACAAAGGCTATAAAGACTGGTCTGTTGATTTTTTTGATGAAAAAATTGAATCATTAACCGGCTATGATGTTGATGAATTTAATTCCAGGAGAATGAAATGGATCGATATTATTGTTGAGGAAGACCTTGAAGCTGCAAGGGGAATCTTTATCCAGGCCTTAAAAACAGATAAATCATACATTAGGGAATACAGGATCATATCCAAGACTGGAGACATCAATTGGACGCAAGAAAGGGGGCAAATAGTCTGTGATAACAAGGGAGAGATTGAATATGTGAATGGAATCTTTTTTGATATCACCGATCGCAAGCAAATGCAAGAAGAACGAAATCGCCTGGCGGTCGCCATTGAACAGGCTTCGGAATCCGTGTTCATTACCGACAGACACGCAACCATTCAATATGTCAATCCCGCGTTCGAACGTGTAACCGGATACAGCCGCAAAGATGCCATCGGACAAAATCCGCGTATATTGAAAAGCGGAAAGCAGGATGCTTTGTTTTTTAAACAAATGTGGGATACCCTTGCCCGTGGGCATGCCTGGAAAGGACACTTCATTAACAGAAAAAAAGACGGCAGTCTTTATGAAGCAGATGCAACAATTTCACCTATATTAGACAAATCGGGCAACATTACACATTTTGTGTTTATAAAACGTGATGTCACTCGTGAAATTGAATTGGAGAAACAACTCATTCAGGCACAAAAAATGGAGTCCATCGGAACCCTTGCCGGAGGGATTGCTCATGAATTTAACAATATCCTTACCATTATTATCGGTAATGCGGAAGTGGCCTTAGACGACGTACCGGACAGTCTCGCAAAGAAGTGTTTGGACGAGATTCGCACGGCCTCCTTAAGAGCGTCGGAGGTTGTGCGACAGATTCTTAGTTTTGCCCGTAAATCTTTAGCTGAACAGAATCCGATACAGATAAGCCCAATTATAAAAGATTCCCTCAGTCTGCTTCGCGCTTCTATGCCTACGACAATTGAAATATCACAGGATATTTCGTGTGAATTTGATACGGTTTTAGCGGATTCCACACAGATGAGTCAGGTGATCATGAATCTTTGTACCAACGCCGCCCATGCCATGGATGAACACGGGGGTGTTTTGAAAGTAATCCTTAAGAATGTTGAATTAGAAAATCAGGATGCGGGACTAAATTTAAAATCGGGTCGCTATGTAAAGCTGACCGTAAGTGATACGGGCCATGGTATAAAACCTGAGATAATAGACCGAATTTTTGACCCTTATTTTACCACCAAAGAAATCGGCAAAGGCACCGGCATGGGTCTTTCCATGGTTCACGGAATCGTAAAGAGTTACGATGGGACAATTACTGTCACTAGTGAACCTGGAAAAGGGACGGTTTTCGAGGTGTTGCTCCCTGTGTTTGAAGCGGAAACAGAACCAAAAGACAAAAAACCCGAGGCCTTGCCCACCAGCACTGAGCGCATCCTGTTTGTGGATGATGAACAGTCCCTGGTGAAGGTGGCTCGGAGAATACTGGAACGACTGGGATATGAGGTTGAAACCAAAATCAATCCTGTAGAAGCGTTAGAGCTGTTTCGTTCAAGACCGGACCGATTTGATCTGGTGATTACCGACATGACCATGCCGCAGATGACCGGTAAAAGGCTGGTAAAGGAGATCCTGAACATCCGAGCGGATATGCCGATTATCCTCTGTACCGGATACCATGAAAAAATATCCGAAGAAAAGGCCATGGAACTGGGTATCAAAGCTTTTGTAACGAAGCCTTTTGTAACGCATGATTTTGCCCTCACGGTTCGGAAGGTGCTGGACAAGAAACAAGATTAAATTCGTGCCACAAGTCACGACTAATTATCCTATGCTTAAATAACAGTTGTGTTGTTACAGTCAATAATACCAAATGGATGTTTCACAACCACAAATCTGAAGCATGCGGCTATTTGTCCATTTTGACATATCGAACACAAAGTGTGGATTGACGTTAAAAGTTCATGCCTTTTTTATTTTGAAGGGTATACAATATATTGGGGTAATAGAATCTGAAGCGAAATTTTGGATATCTCCAAGTAGTCAAAGGAAAAGATGCATGACACTCTCAATCTCACTGAAC
>CAZIIV010000279.1:0-3612 GCA_964539365.1 uncultured Desulfobacteraceae bacterium
GGTGATTCAATATGTTACAAAAACGGCACAATTAACCGCCCCAGTACCATCTCCCGGAGCTACAGGGCATGCGCGGCAGGCAAATGGACACAGATTAACGCAGATTCACCATGTTAAATCCTTCGATGGGGGCTACCAAAGGTAGCATTTAACGGGGGTAAAAATATTCCGTAACCCCACTATTTTTCGCCACTCAATGTCTGGAGATACAACTCGAACCGGCTCCTGCAAACGCCCGGCGGCCTCGCCAATAATCTCGAGGTTTCGGATCACTGCATCCTGGGTTTTGATATCTTTCGAAAACTCGGTAAAGTCCATACCGGCGGTATAATCGCGGATCTTGTGTATGGCTTCCAGAATGTCGTCCAAATAAAGGCGGGGATCCCTATGCATAGACGATCTCCCTTTCGATTATCGGCTTAATGCGAGGCTTCACCGTGTCCGCCATAACCAAATCCACCGGACGCTTAAGAACCTCCTCCAAACGGAACTTGAGGTCCATGTAGTGATCGAATGTCGGTTCAGCCAACTCAACGATAATATCCACATCACTTTCAGGACCTTCATCGCCCTTTGCAAACGATCCGAAGACACCAATCCGCTGTACGGTGAATTGTTCGGCCAGTTCGGATTGAATTCCTCTGATGATCCGCAAAACGTAGACTTTATCCTTTTGTTTTTTCATTTGATTTTTCCCATGCTATATCATCTCTAATATTCTTAAAATACGGCTAAATCCTACCATATTAAAATATCGGAAAAAAATAAAGGATTTACACATATTAAATGTTAAGATCTTATTCATTCTGCGTGCCTGGTTTAACATATCGGACATTTCAGCCATAACTGAAGCAGGGTCTAATTCTTCATACAGCATTTTGTATCTTTGGTTGGTTAGTTGATCATTGGTCCAGTCCGTATAGAACGCTTCAAATCGAGAAAGCAGATCCTCGCTTTTTCATCCAGAGCAGGTCCCGGCCGCTGCCGCATCCTGCATACGAGGTCATAACTGACGCTGCGGCCTCTGCCCGGGTTCTGCCGCAACACCTGTTTTTCGACCAGGGCAGATATCTCCCGAAAAGCGGTTGCCCGGCTGACCTTTGCCATGGACACATATTTCCGGGTCGTCAGACCGCCTTCAAAACCGTCGGGTCCGGCATCCATCAACACATCCACCAGTCCGTCTGCGGTCCGATCCTTTGCCGGCAAACCGGCTGTTGGCAACCCCAGTCGCCTTGCCACCGAAGACCGGACCGAATCCCTGTGCAGAGTCTGTCCTTCAATCGCAGCGGTTTTAACGGTTTCTTCAATCAGAATTTCCGCCTGGGCTTCACTGCTGAATTTCAAACCCAGGGCATCCACTTTACTCAGCAAGCCACCCTGTCATCGGCGTGCCCGGCCAAGAGGTTGAATCAGCGCATCAGTGCTCCATGTAAATTCCGACCAATTTGTATTTTGCCACACATAACGCATTACAGCCTTCTTATCGACTCATATTTTGAAGCGATCATGCCCGCTATTCGCTTCAAAAGCCACCATTTTATAGGCAGAGAGTATAGCTTTTTTGCTCTTTAAAATACCGCGGATGAGATAAATTCTGCTTGCTATGGGTTCATTGGCTGCCCGTTCTGTCATTTTAAAAGCTTTCCCGTTCAGAGTTCAGGATACTGTGCGCCGGTTTAAGCTTAAAAATTCTCACTTCAAATATTATTAACCCAGACAAGCGTTAACAAAATCCCAATTGATCAGGTTCTCGACAAAAGCACTCAGATAGTCAGGCCTCCTGTTTTGATAGTCCAAATAGTATGCATGCTCCCAAACATCCACCACCAAAAGCGGCGTTGCGCCATGCGCAATGGGCGTGTCCGCATTTGCGGTTTTGGTAATCTTCAATGCATCATCTTTCAAAACCAGCCATGCCCACCCACTGCCGAACTGGGTGGCACCGGCATTTTTAAACTCCTCGACAAACTTTTCATAGCTCCCAAAATCCGTGTTAATCTTTTCTGCAACGGAGCCATACGGGGGCCCGCCTCCATTGGGTTTCATGCACTGCCAGTAAAACGTATGATTCCAGACCTGGGCCGCGTTATTGAAAATTCCGGCTCTGGAAGCATCCCCCGCGGTTTTCTTGATAATCTCCTCGAGACCGTCTTTGGCCAGTTCGGTTCCTTCGATCAGTTTGTTTCCGTTGACAACATAAGCATTGTGATGTTTTCCGTAATGAAAGTTTAGAGTCTTTTCACTAACATAAGGCTCCAACGCATTTTTTGCGTAGGGCAGTTCCGGCAATATAATAGCCATTGTGTTACCTCCTTGTCTTGTGAATTTCGCAGTTCTTCATGACCTATACAGGTCTATAAGTTTCTTCCTTACCCCTTCCTCGGAGCTATGCTGATGTTTTAATCCCTCATTAAGAGTCCGGGTCAGAAACGCAGGGTGGGGATACCAAATAAGGGATAATTTAGATTCACTTTCCCGATCCCCAGTCCCAGAACCCCCTGATTGCAGAACATTTGCAAGGCGTCGGAGAAGTCACCTGGCCCGTGTGGTGCCACATGGTAATCCCCTAATGCCATAAAGGGCATTTTTCGATCATTCATCATCTCTGTAAAATGGGGATGCGTGACGGTTAACAGCTGAATCCCTTCCGGGCCGCAACAGGTTTGATCATCGAGTCTCTCTATAAGTTGAGACACCTTCAAATTCAGATATCTTTCACCGGTTTGAAGCCTTGAAAAATAGAACCCCCCGGGTCTGGGCGGCGCTTCCGGACGCAACCGGAAATGATCGGATCTGTCAAAATGAATATCCTCGCACTGCCAGGTCTTAACCCCCCGGCGTTTACACGCATATTCCCAGGCCAATCTGCCGGAGAGAACCGCATCGGCATTGCCGTGACCGTCATGGCCAAAGCCATAGCAAAGAATGACACCGACAAACCCGTTACGCCTGTCTTTGTCTGTTAACAGGGGCGGTGCTCCAATCCTGTCGAATTCACCCTCCCGGATGCCCCATACCATTTTTCGGTTGGCGTTTCGCCAGGAATTGATTTGATCGGGGACGGGCAGAATAAAACCCTCCTTGTCTTTGGATTTGCGCTTTATGAATCGTTTTATTGTTTGTAACATTTTAGAATCCGAATTGATCGCAAATAAAACGGGCGACCCTTTTGGATCGTCCCATGCAAAGGGTGTGAAGATGGGTTCATTAAACGGGCCCCGGAAATCGATCCCGAAAAACCGATTGATACATTCGCAAACAGTGAACCGGAGAATAAGCAGAAAAATCAATCTTTTTTATTATTGTGTTCCATGGCGGCAAAATAATTGAACGCTGCCAGTTTAATCAGGTCTTTCGTCAATTTTGGCTGTATCCGCTGATACGCCGAGGCATTGACAATCTGCTCGAGAATATCTCTGGGATGGCAGCTTCTGAACGGCCGTTTTCCACGAAAATAGTTGTTAATTAAATAATCTACGGCATCATTATTATATGGTATATCATATTTGGGGGCCATAAACTTCATAATTTTCCGAAACTTTTCTTCTGACGGATCCTTGAGCTTTACTTTATAGGGGATGCGTCTTAAAAAAGCTTCATCCAATAATT
>CAZIIV010000280.1:0-3605 GCA_964539365.1 uncultured Desulfobacteraceae bacterium
TTTGGGTCGTTCAGCCCTGCGTTCGGCGCCGCCGTCAGCCAAAGCTTGACATTATATGCATTAAGTGATAATTTTATGCATATAGAAAGGGGGCCAACCATGAGAACAACACTTGATTTACCCGAAGATTTAATTGATGAGGCGATGAAAGCTACTCAAATTAAAACAAAAACCAAAGTTATTATTACCGCTTTAGAAGATTTAATAAGGAAATCAAAGATTTCCGGATTGAAAGAATATAAGGGCAAGGTAGATTTGGATATCGATATGAACGCCGTTAGAGGACGTCAATGTCGGTATTAGTCGATACATCCATATGGATAGAGTATTTCAGGACTGGAAATAATTCTGAAAAACTTGATTTCCTTATTGATGAAAACCTCATTGTTGTTAATGATCTTATTCTTGCAGAACTGCTCCCATTTTTAAGGGTTCGCAACCAGCGAAAGATTGTTAAACTATTATATAATATTAACAAGTTGGAACTATCCATAAATTGGGATCAAATTATTGAATTCCAATTCAAATGTTTGAAAAACGGTTTAAATGGAATTGGCATTCCTGATCTAATCGTTGCCCAAAACGCGAAACAAAATCACTGTGAAATTTATTCGCTTGACAGGCATTTTAAACTCATGAAAGACATCCTCAGACTCCAACTGACGGGTTAAAATGATCTGTACCGAACAACCCGCGGGTGAGGGACTGGGTATATCCTGCGGATTTTTAATGTTGAAGATTCTGAACAAAAGCTGGTCGAGTCTACTGGAAAATTATATTTTACAGGACAGATAACATGGTAACCTATACCGGTATCAATCATTTGGCAATGGTCACCGGAAACATGGACGAAACCATCAGATTCTGGAGAGATTTGCTCGGTATGCGTCTTGTGGCCGGTTTGGGAGACAGTAAATACAGACATTATTTCTTCGAAATATCCGAATACGACATGATTGCTTTTTTCGAGTGGCAGGAGGTGGAAAAAATTCCGGAAAAGGATCACGGAGTTCCGGTTAAGGGACCTTTTGCTTTTGACCACATTTCATTCGGAGTGGAAAGCGATGACGACCTCTGGAAACTAAAGGACAAGTTGGAAGCAGCCGAAATTTGGGTATCTGAAGTCATCAACCACGGATTCATCCACTCTATCTATACCTTTGATCCCAACAACATTCCCATCGAGTTCAGCGCACCGGTGCCGGGTGTGGACATCAGGAAACATCCTAAAATGAAGGACAGAAATCCTTGTATCACTGCCAAAGAAGGACCTGAACCTCAAGGCGCCCAATGGCCTGAACCTCAACAGATAACCCCTGACGAGGATCGCATGGTCTATCCCGGAGAGGGGATGGTATTTGTTCAAGAATAAAAATGACGGTTCATCATATTCATCAGCCCATAAAACCAGACAATGGGAAATTATTTTTAATTTTTTGAAAACAAAGGAAATGACATGCAACAGAGAACGAAAATTGGTATCATTATTTGTGATCGTTACCGCACATGTGCCGGTGGAAAGTGTTTTAGATCATTGAAAAACAGGGAAGGAGCATTTTCCCGTTACCGAGATATTGAAGTTGACCTTGTGGGGTATACCACCTGCGATGGGTGTCCGGGTGGAAACATTGAATATACCGGAGCGGAAATGAAGAAAAACGGCGCAGAAATTATACATCTTGCCACCGGTCTGATCGTAGGATATCCTCCCTGTCCTCATCTTGTATATTTTCATGATTTTATCCGGATACAATACGGCCTGGAAGTGGTTTACGGGACTCACCCCATCCCTCAAAAATATATTCACGTGCATGAGCAACTGGGAACATGGGATGATCCCGAGTGGAAAGAAATTATTCAATCCACATTGACGGACGAAAAAACCCGTTTGGCTTATGACTAAGTGCTATGAGTCTTAAATACGGTGACGTATTTTATGACAGGATACCGAAGTCAACATAGCTGTTGATTATAAAAGTGACTAAAATTTTACGCGAGCCAAAGTGAATTAAAGTTAAGGAACTCGTCTGGTGCGAGGCCAGTTTAAAAATGATTACATTATTAGATTACGGCGCCGGCAATGTCAGAAGTGTCATAAATGCAATAGAAAGTTTGGGACAAAAAGTTAAAATTGTTTCCGGTATTGATGATTTGCTGTCTGCCGAAAAGCTTGTTTTTCCCGGGGTAGGAAATTTCGGGAGTATGATGCGGATTCTGAATGATAAAAATTATATCCGTGCATTAAAAGACTATCTGCTCTCTGACAGACCATTTCTTGGCATCTGTTTGGGTTTGCACGCGCTGTTTGAAAAAAGCGAGGAAGCACCCGATAGCAAAGGATTGGGTTTACTGTCAGGGTGTGTAAAAAGGTTCGATATAAATCTTTCCGTACCCCATATCGGATGGAACGGCCTCAACATAAAAAAACCGTCCCGGATTTTCAACGGGTTGCGCGGAGATGAAAAATTTTACTTTGTACATTCATTTCACGTGGTACCGGATGACGATTCCGTTGTTTTAACAACAACTAATTATGGTATTGAGTTTGTCAGCGGTATTCAAAAAGGAAATATCACGGCCACACAATTCCATCCGGAGAAAAGCGGAACCTCGGGAATAAACGTTCTGAAGAATTTTCTTGAGCCCGGCAGGGAACAAAAGGCACTTACCCATGTTTCAAAAGAAACCCGGCTGTCTAAAAGAATCGTTGCATGTTTAGATGTCAGATCAAACGACCACGGAGACCTGGTGGTTACAAAGGGTGACCAATATGATGTCAGAGAAGACGGGAATGTAAGAAATCTCGGCAACCCTGTTGAACTTGCAAAAACATATTATGAACAAGGTGCTGATGAGATTACCTTCCTTAATATTACAGGGTTTAGAGATTTTCCACTTGAAGATATCCCCATGATGGACGTATTAAAACAAACGTCCGAAAATGTTTTTGTTCCGTTAACCATCGGAGGCGGCATTAGAGATTATACGGATCAGCACGGCAGGAACTACAGCGCATTGGAAGTCGCAACCGAATATTTCAGATCCGGCGCAGATAAAATTTCCATAGGAAGTGATGCGGTCCTAATCGCGGAAGCGGTTTTAAGAACAGGGCAAAAAACCGGTAACAGCTCGATTGAACAAATATCCAAAGTTTACGGTGCACAAGCCGTTGTCGTATCCATCGATCCAAGGAGAGTTTATGTATCATCACCGGAAGAGACACCTCACCAGGTGATAAAAACAGAACAAACTGGCCCCTCGGGAGAAGAATATTGCTGGTATCAGTGTACAATCAAAGGGGGAAGAGAGGGCAGAGATCTTGATGCCATAACACTTGCACAAGTTTGCGAAAAATTAGGCGCCGGGGAAATACTGTTAAATTGCATAGATAAAGACGGAACGGATTCCGGTTATGATATCGAGTTAATAAATGCCGTTAAAAATGCCGTAACCATTCCGGTAATCGCATCAAGTGGTGCAGGCTGCGTTGAACATTTCTACGAAGTATTCACAAAAACACAAGCAGAATCCGCGCTGGCCGCCGGCATATTTCATAGAAAAGAAGTGTCTATCTCCAAGGTAAAAAATTATCTGAGCGACAAGGT
>CAZIIV010000281.1:0-3587 GCA_964539365.1 uncultured Desulfobacteraceae bacterium
AATTGCGGAGCGAAGCGACATCATTATTCGATGTTCAACGTTGGACGTTGGATGTTCGATGTTCAGACTCTCCGATGTTCAGTCTGTTCGACGTTCAGTCTGTGGTTACAAAACGGTACAGCCCGCTGAGCGAGATCCCGGCGGGCTGCGGGTGGTTATTAAAGGTGTGTTCCGGTTATATGTCGAAATAAAGGAAAAATTCGTGCGGATGCGGACGAAGTTTTACTGCATTCACCTCGTTTTCAATCTTGTATTCAATCCATTTCTCGATAACATCTTTGGTAAAGACATCCCCTTTCAATAGAAACTCGTGATCTTTTTGCAACGCGTCAAGTGCTTCATCTAAAGATCCGGGTGCGGAAGGAATTTCCGCCAGTTCCTCGGGGGGCAGTCCGTAAATGTTTTTGTCCAATGGTTCGCCCGGATCAACTTTGTTTTCAATGCCGTCTATGACGGCCATAAGCATGGCGGAAAACGCCAGGTATCCGTTGCAGGACGGATCCGGCGTTCTGAACTCAATCCGCTTGGCCTTGGGCGACGCCGAGTACATGGGAATTCGGATGGCCGCACTTCGGTTCCTGCTGGAGTACGCCAGGTTAACCGGCGCTTCAAAGCCCGGTACCAGCCGTTTGTAAGAATTGGTGGTCGGATTGGTAATGGCACACAGTGCCCGGCAATGTTTCAGTATTCCGCCGATCGCATATAGGGCTTCCTGTGAAACTCCGGCATACTTATCCCCTGCAAACAGCGGGTTCCCGTCTTTCCAGATACTGCAATGGGTGTGCATTCCGCTGCCGTTATCCTGAAAAAGAGGTTTGGGCATAAAGGTCACGGTATGGTTATGTTTGTAAGCCACATTCTTGAGCACATATTTGAACCACACCAACTGGTCGCCCATTTGAATGAGCGGTTTAAACCGCATGTCGATCTCTGCCTGTCCGGCAGTTGCAACCTCATGGTGCTGGCATTCAACATCTATTCCCAGCCCTTCCAGCGTCAAAAGCATCTCCGTCCGAATATTTTGAAATTTGTCCATGGGCGGAACCGGGAAATACCCCTCTTTGTGTCTCGGTTTGTAACCCAGATTGGGGCATTCTTCTCTTCCGCTGTTCCAAATCCCTTCAACAGAATCGATCTCATAGAAGGCTCGGTTATTGGATGATTCGAATCGAATATCGTCAAAGATAAAAAATTCGGCTTCGGGCCCGAAATAAGCGGTATCGCCAATCCCGCTGCTTTTGAGATAGGCTTCCGCCTTTCTTGCAATATTGCGAGGGTCTCTGGTGTAGGGTTCACGAGTAATCGGATCAACGATGTTGCCGATGAGCACCAGGGTCGATACCTCAAAGAAAGGATCTGTTTTGGCGGTGGCAGCGTCCGGCACCACGAGCATATCACTGGCGTGTATGGGTTGCCATCCCCGGATACTGGATCCGTCAAAGCCGAAGCCGTCTTCAAAACTCGACTCCTCCAGCTCACTCAAAGGAACCGTAAAGTGCTGCCATACCCCGGGAAAATCCATAAACCTTAGATCAACAACCTTTGCCTTGTTTTCTTTTGCAAACTCCAATACTTGTTTTGGTGTCATAATATGATTCCTCCTTACTGTTTATTTTATATGGCATCTTTGCCTTTTTCGCCGGTCCGAACCCGAATTGCCTGCTCAACGGGAAATACAAATATTTTTCCGTCTCCGATTTTTCCGGTATTGGCGGCCTCCTGAATTTTGCTGACAACTTCATCAGCCCGGGAGGCTTCTACAATGAGTTCGATCTTGACCTTGGGGATAAAGTCTACGACATATTCCGCACCGCGATAGATCTCTTTATGCCCCTTTTGCCGTCCGTACCCTTTTACCTCCGATAGGGTCATGCCCTGGATACCGATTTCATTGAGTGCCTCCTTGACATCATCCAGTTTAAAGGGCTTGATGATAGCTTCGATTTTCTTCATGATTCTACTCCTTTCACTGATTAGTCGATCTCAAACGCTCTTTCACCGTGGATGGTATTGTCTAATCCTAAAATCTCATTTTCTTCATCCACCCTGAGCCCGCCGGTTATGAGCCGGGTTATGAAAACAACAATAAGTGTTGCAATCGCCGAATAACCGGCCGTACCCGCAATGGATATGGCCTGAATCCAAAGCTGTTTCGCGTTTCCAAAAACCAATCCTTTGGCTCCTTCGGTAATCGCCGGGTTGGCAAAAATACCGGTTGCCAGGGCGCCCCACACACCGCACATGCCGTGTACCCCGAAGGCATCCAGAGAATCGTCATATCCCAGTTTTTTCTTTAGCACGGCAACACTGTAAAAACCCAGTACACCGGCAACCAGTCCGATAATGAGCGACGCCGGCATGTCCACAAATCCTGCCGCAGGCGTAATGGCAACCAGGCCGGCCACAACCCCGGAGGCAAGTCCCAATACGGTTGGTTTTTTACTAACGAGCCACTCGGTGAACATCCAGGCCAGGGCACCCATGGCCGCCGATGTGTTGGTTACCAAAAAGGCGGACGCGGCAACCCCGTCCGCGGCCAGTTCGCTGCCGGCGTTGAAGCCGAACCACCCGAACCACAAGAGCGCCGCGCCCAGGGCGGTCAGAGAAATACCGGACGGGAACATGGCCTCTTTGCCGTACCCAACGCGTTTACCGATGATCAGTGCCAGTACCAATCCGGCGACACCCGCATTGATGTGAACCACGGTACCTCCGGCAAAATCCAGAGCGCCCATTTTTGACATCCAACCCCCGCCCCATGCCCAGTGACACACCGGAGAATAGACAACCGTAAGCCATAATACCGTAAACACGATCCATGAAGAAAATTTCATTCGGTCCACGATGGAGCCCAGGACCAGGGCCACGGTGATCCCGGCAAACGTCATCTGAAACATAACAAAAACATAGGTGGGTATGGTCCCGGACAGACTGTTGACTCCGATTCCCCTTAAAAACAGGTTCTCCGGACCGCCGACCAGACCGGCCTGGTCCGGTCCGAATGCAAGGGTATAGCCCCACATCATCCAGATCACACTGGCAAGACAATAGGCCACAAAGGTCATGGCAAGGGTGTTCAACAGGTTCTTATACCTGGACATGCCGCCGTAAAACAAAGCCAGACCGGCCGGGGTCATCACCATGACCAAGGCCGTGGCAACAATCATCCAGGCCGTATCGCCGGTATTTAGAACATCGGCGGCAAACGCTGAAGAATACGGAAATAACATACACAGAACTGCAATTGTAAAACCAATTAATCTCATTCGTAATTATCCCTCCTTTGTTTGTGGTAGCATCCGCCGAATCGCGGATTTTTTTACGCTGATGGAGACTCAATCCTCTTGGGTGCATTACCGATTTCCTTAAATGGTTCTCACGCATTAACTTATTTATTTTTGAGCGAAAACCTCACCATCGGGTCTCGGGTGTCAGGTTTCAGGTGTCAGGTGTCAGAACGAAACAACATTTGATAAACCTCAAGATTTTCCACGTCCATATAGTTGCTGCACGTGCATATAATTGCTGTTGGTTACCTCGTTTACCTCTTAACCAATCCTGAAACCTGAACACTGACACCTGAAACC
>CAZIIV010000282.1:0-3577 GCA_964539365.1 uncultured Desulfobacteraceae bacterium
TCTGATGTGTTGTTTATTCAGCCATAGGGTGAATTTTGCTCTCAATAAGTTCGATCGGTACCAATGTTTTCATTTTGTTTCTTAATCCCTAATATCAGCGTTCATCCGTGTCCAAGCTCTATATTCACCGCCTTGCCTGTCCCGTAAAGCGGGGCTCCCTGGCTCCCTCGAGCATAGAGGGGCAAATCTTTAGCTTTTTCTTTTGTGCTCATCCAAAGTCTCTCGATATTTTTCTTCAATAAACCTCTGCATTTCCTCTTTCTTTGGCAGTTCAAGCTGGTATTTGGAAACGAAAAGCCCGTTGTCCATGCCAGCCAGAGCATATTCAACAAGTGCATGATCTCTTTGTGTGCAGAGCAGAATGCCTACCGGCGGGTTGTCTCCCTCGGTCATCATGTTCTTTTTGTACCAGCTTACATAGGTGTTGAGCTGGCCGATGCTTTCATGGCTGAATTGCTCGAGTTTCAGTTCTACCAGTACGTGGCACTTGAGAATGCGGTTATAGAAAACAAGGTCTACGAATTTGTGGGTATCCCCGATAAGCATGCGTTTCTGGCGCGCCTCAAAGCAGAACCCGTATCCAAGTTCCAGTAGAAATTCCTGCAGTTTGTTCAGGAGCTGATCTTCCAGATGCGATTCGCTCATGACTTCCTTGGGCTTCAGTCCGAGGAATTCGAAGATATAAGGATCTCGTATAGCCAGTTTTGGTTCAACAGTTTCCGAACCTTCTTGTGCCAGCGCCGCCAGTTTAGTCTTGTCTTTCGACAGCCCGGAGCGCTCGTAGTAAAGACTATTGATCTGTCGTTTCAGCTCCCGGACTGACCAGTTTCCCAGGATGCACTCGATTTCGTAGAACGTGCGCTTCAGGTCGTCATCGAGATCAACGATCAATTCCAGGTGGCTGTATGAAAGCCGGTGGATGAGTTTTTCCGGGGGGATTCGCAATTGTGGGGACGCTGTCCCCACTTTCTCAATCGCTTGCCCTCCGGAAGGTAATAGGTTTTTCAATTGTGCGGACATTGTCCCCACAATTTCAGGGTAAAGGCGATAAAAGCGGAGATAGCGATAGAGCTGGCGACGGTTGCAGTTGCTAACCTTGAGATCCGTTAAGCGTTTCGCAAGTTCGGTGAGTAGGCTATCCCCATAGCTCGCACGGTCCGACCCGAACAGCTCATATTCGGCAATATAGCATCCAATTAGCCAGTTACGCAAGGTCAGGCTGAGATTCACCGCCCGTCCGGCCTGTGCCGCCAGTTCGTCATGCACATGCCGGATGAAACCAACCAACTTTTCAAAACTCCATTCGTGGTAATTCGTGTCCATTCGCAGTTTCTATTCCAAGTTCTAATGATTGGGCTCAAACCTTAATCATTGATTCGTTGAGTTATTATACGATATCAAGGTGTTGTTGGCCACTTTTGCCTATTTTTCATCTGTTCATATGACCTCCTTAACGCCCCTCAAATTATAAGTTCCGGCCTTAACCGTTTGTCTATAACGTCATTGACGATGTTGATTCAATCCTTATCATCCCCCTCATTCTCATCTTGAAGACCAGCGGTCAGCTCTGCCTCGATTTCCTCGATGGTGGGCAGGACGGGTTTCAAGTTGTCCGGCAAGGATGTCACGCCCCCAGCCCTGCTCGATGCATGCACGCATATACCATTTCCGGATTTCCAGATCCTTGACTTTCTGTATGAGCAAAATATTGACGGTCCAAGACAGTGTGCGAGCCAATGTGTAAATATCGGCAACAGGCTGTTGCCCAATTGCAAACAGCCCGGGATATTCCCGATAAAACTGTGTCATCAATTTTAGGTTGCGCTCGGAATACCCTTGCTGATCGGACAGTTCGTTCTTTAGATCGGTTGCCAAACGCCTCAAGACGCCCGCTCCCCATCCCTCCATTTTTTGACGATCGACCAGCAATCCACCAATATCCCAATAAAGGGCGAGAAGTTCAGTGTTGGCGACAGTCGCCAAGCGGTTTTGGGCCTTCCGGATACGACTTTTAATTTCGGACAAAAGGTTTTTGTAAAAGGGCGCTGCTACCGGAGCATTCGTATTGTTTTTAATCATGATTGAAAATCCGGGTCTGGCCAAGCCATGTGATTGTGTTTACGTTAAATACGGTCAAAAAACAGCCTTTATTTTTTCTTAACGCCATGTTTTCAACGTCAAAATGATTGCTCTAAAAATTTATAACGAAAATTTATTCGCCTTCGCCGTAATACCCTGCAGCTTGCTGCAGGGATGAAAGGCAAGGTGAACCGCGCCGAAGCTCATCAGAGCGAAGGCGGGTTAATTTCGCTATATCATTTCACGTTGGAATAGCTACGGCGCAATTCCGCTTTGATACCCCGCAGCTTGCTGCGGGGAGCTTCATTAAAAACTTCTTTTTTATGCCATTCCAAAGCTTCTGGATGCGGGTAATAATTTTCATCATCAGGAAGATTAATTGGTACCCCATTCATGTCCAGTATCGGGAATTTATTCACACTTGCCTGTTTTGCTTTGGGGTGAACAACAACCTTAAATTGATCAGATATGGTACCCAAAACAAAATCAGACGTATTCCGCAGGAAATCAGGCGTAACGATCTTCCCATAGTAGGGAAGTAACGCACGAAAAATTTCCCAACGACGGTTTTTTTCTGTTTTAGGCATAAAAATCTAAAATGAACCTTTGGCACCGCGAATGGACACAGATTAACGCAGATAACCACAGATTTTTTAATTAGCCACAGACACACACAGACAGTCACAGACGTTTATTTGTTTAGCCGACCCCAGTTAAATACGCTGCGCTGTTGCTATCGCAAATTGAACGGGGCGGGCTCCGGCTGAACAAATGATGTCATGGTCTTGCCCTTCGTATACCTCTTCAACTTGAAATCACAAATTGTGCTTTCAAGTTCTCAAATTCTTCATCACTCAACTCAGGTTTCAGTCTGTCCAACCGGTCACAATTTGTTACCAGTTCCTGTTTTTTCGCTTTGGTCAGCCTGAACAGGAAATCTTCCGGAAATCTTTCGATATTTCTTCGAACCTTCTCTTTTAAACGTTTTGTTTCAACTGGTCTTTGGGACGCTCATTAGTTTATAAGTTTCTTCATAATATCTGCATGCTTAAGGCTGCGGCTGAATGGCAATTTCTCCATTTTTGAGTTTCTCGACAAAGACCTGGTCTGCCGGGGCAAAATCAAACTCAGCAAGCTGTTCCAGCGATATCCACTTAAAAGCATCGTGGTCTTTAAGATCGATCTTGCCACCTTCCCAATACGTGCGATAGCCCAAAAGCTCGATGGACATATGATCATAGTGATAAATACTCGATCCAAGATATTCCCCAACGGATACATCAATATCAAATTCTTCTTTCATTTCCCGTTTTAAACATTGCTCCGGAGTTTCATCGATTTCGATTTTGCCCCCTGGAAATTCCCATTTGTCCGCCAGTTTATCACCAGGTCCTCTCCTGGCAATGATTATCTTGTCATCTTTTACCAGCATCGCAGCCGTCGCCTTAACGATATCTGAAAGGTCTGCACTATTCATTTTAAATTTAATTTTTTGTTT
>CAZIIV010000283.1:0-3577 GCA_964539365.1 uncultured Desulfobacteraceae bacterium
CCCGGCGGGGTTAACAGCCCGGTTCGGGCATGTAAAAACGTGGGCAGCGAACCGACTTTTATTGATTCTGCCCGGGGATGCATGATTTTTGATGAAGACGGCAACGGCTTTATCGACTATATCGGTTCATGGGGCCCCATGATTCTGGGGCACCGCCATCCTTCGGTGGTTGAAGCGGTCACTTCTGTTTTAAAAAGGGGCACCAGCTTTGGTGCACCCACGGATCTCGAAATTACACTTGCGGAAATGGTTGTGGATGCGGTTCCGTCCATAGAGATGGTTCGTATGGTGAATTCCGGTACGGAAGCGACCATGAGTGCAATACGCCTGGCCCGCGGTTTTACGGGACGGGACACCATCATAAAATTTGACGGCTGTTATCATGGTCATGCCGACACCCTTCTGGTGGAGGCCGGATCCGGGGTCGCCACATTGAGTATACCGGGGAGTCCCGGCGTTCCAAAATCCTTTGTGTCCCATACCTTGTCCCTTCCTTTTAATGACACGGACCGTATGGCAAGGGTAATGGAGGAGCAGGGGGAAAAAATTGCGTGTATCATTGTTGAACCGGTTGCCGGAAACATGGGGCTGGTGGCGCCCAAGCGCGGATTTTTGGAGACGTTAAGAGAAGTTACGGAAAAAAAAGGGAGTCTTCTGATATTTGATGAAGTAATGACCGGTTTCAGGGTGGCCTATGGCGGCGCCCAGTCCCTGTATGGAATTTCTCCGGATATGACTTGTCTGGGCAAAATCATCGGCGGGGGGCTTCCCGTGGGTGCGTATGGAGGAAAGCGGGAAATCATGGAACATATCGCACCCCAGGGGCCGGTATATCAGGCCGGAACCCTGTCCGGCAATCCGTTGGCCATGGCCGCAGGCATTGCAACCCTTACACAACTCAAAGCCCCGGAGTTTTACGATCGTCTGGATAAAAAAGCGGATCGTCTTTACGCCGGTCTCGTAAACGCTGCGGAACATGCGGGAATAAATGTCACGGGTAACCGGGTCGGGTCTATGCTGGGCTTGTTTTTCACAGACAGAGAGGTTCTTAATTTTGATGATGCCAAAACCTGTGACCTTGATATGTTTTCCGCCTATTACAATGGTATGCTGGACAAAGGGATCTACCTCGCCCCATCCCAGTTTGAGGCCCTTTTTGTGTCAGCGGCTCATGATACGGAGCACATAGATCAAACCATTGCGGCGGCGGAAGAGGTGATGGAGGGATTGAAAAAATAAATGAACATCGAACATACTAAAAATTGAGGAGCGGAGCGACATCATTATTCGACGTTCGACGTTCAATGTTCGATGTTGGACGTTCATCTTTTTAATTCGATGTTCGACGTTCAATGTTCGATGTTGGACGTTCATCTTTAATTATCTTTATGTGGCCAGCAGGGCTGTTTTTGAATTTTTATCCGCCAGACACACCGGTAAAAATGAAAACTTGAGACAAACAATGCACCCCCTATGGCTGCATAGATCACGGCAAGAAAGTGCCTGGGGATCGGGGAGTTACGCAATACCATACCCAGCATCATCATAAAGATAATAATCAGATAGCTTTTCCAGGCCTGAAAGGCAAAGATGCAGGATTTATCCGAAAGGAGACAGAGCCGCTGGATATTTCTCAGTGCGATTTTTGAAAAGGCGTAACCATAAACTGCCAACGCTGAAACAATGCCCATTAATCCCAAAGGTAAGCCCAAACTCCAATTCACGGACGCCAGCCAGATATACGCCAGACGACAGAGCATTATTCCAGCCATACTCCATATTAGTCCTGCCAGGGCAATAAGCCAGTATTTGGACACCGCCGGGTTTAATTTTTTCAGCAACATGGTTTCATCCTTCTAAAAACATATAATTATACCCTAACTGAAAGTCGAGGATGCCCCGGATTTGAGGGTTATACCCTACCACGGATCGATAATCCACGTCAATTTATGGAAATAGAATTACGTTATCATTATCTTGAAATCTCATATCAGAGAAAGTATATAGACATATAACAACAATTTGCCGACGAAATTTTTGAAGCCGGCTTGAAGTTTGTCTTTAAGTATGATTACAAGTGGATACAAAAATATTCCGATGTAATCAAAAGAGCGGAGCTATATTAGGTGCTCGATGTTTTCAACAATCTCATTCTATTATAAAAAAGGAGAATTCTATGAAAAAAAATAACGTATTTCTCTTTGCGCTTACCATCATCGTATTAACTATCATCTGTTTTACGGGAATGGCTGTGGCGGCACAAATTTCCTGGGTGAATGAAAGTAAAGGGCGTGTCCATATTAATGGCGGTGTGGATGAAGGGTATATTGTGGGAGCCACCGTATGCTTTATTATATCTTCGGGAGAAACGCTTGCCTGTGGCACGGTTCAGAGCGCGGAAGCTTCCAGCGCCGTTGTGAAAGTGAATAAAAATTCGGCGAAACGGATGAAAAAAGGAACCGAAGCACTGCTCTATGTTGAAAAAAAAGACACGGAGGAAATTAAAGACACCCGGGAAAAAGAAACCGTGGAGGAGACTGCTCCGTCAAAATCTATGCGGATTCATGATCAGAAAGCGTATTGATAAGTTAGACCTGTTGTTGCAAAACCCGTAATGCCGTAAGTCCAAGGCGGCCAAAGGATGACTTAAGGTTTGACACTGATGCGCTTTCAGAAGATGTTCAACAAGCAAAGAAAAAGCTCATGGAAGCTATAATCATAAATATTGAAGAAACCAGAAAGATGGGAACATTTGAACAGTTTCTTGAAATTTATGGACTGGAAGAAGTCGATTGTAACATATTGAGTGCTCGAAAAGAGAGTTGGTTGGGTTTACACCTATCCGAAGTACCGGTCTAATGAAGATAAAGCCGACTAATTATCAAGTTCAGGTCAAGATATTTGAAATGGCCGGATGCGTGTACGTTCGAACGAAAGGCGATCATATTGTTTTGCATTATCCTGGAGCTGTCAGACCTGTAATCATACCGAAATACAAAGAAGTGCCAATCTTGATGAACTCGCAAAAAGTCATAAAATACCGTTTTCTCTCCGAACCGTAGGCGCTACGAGCCGGAGGCCGTCATTCCGGCGAAGGCCGGAATCCAGTTTTTACGAGGAGTTGTAGACCATCTGGACTCCTCCCGGACTCGATCCGGGATCTACCGGAGTGACGACTTTTTGCGAGTTCATCAATCTTCAATCCAAACATCCGGCAACCAGTATCCAGAGCATATTTACAATCCGCGTTCATCTGCAAAAATCTGCCTGCCCCGCTTGCCCAGCCCGTCCCGTAGCTTCGGAAAATGGTACTGGGGTGAAACCAGTATTTTTTTTGTTTCACCGGGGTAGCTCCGGCAGATGGTACTGGGGTGTCCCAAAAACCCAAAAGTAAATGCACCTTCTGATCGAACGTATAATATAATATCAAATGGTCATTCACAATTTAAGCTTTTAGTTTTCCATGCCCTCTGGAATGGCACAGAAAAAAATATCATCGCATTGTTCGATAGTTTCACAAAAACTTGTAACTTGTGAGCACTCCCTTGGAATTTTAAAGTTATCCTTGACCTGATCG
>CAZIIV010000284.1:0-3571 GCA_964539365.1 uncultured Desulfobacteraceae bacterium
TTGAAGAAACAATTAATGCCTTTGAACAAATATTGCTTGGTCCAGATACTATGGTCTTTTTGCTTAATGAAAGACGAAGAGCTCGATTTCATCAGCCGTCACTTGTTAAAAGAGCAGAAGAGTTTCGTTCATTAATTGACCGAAACCTAATTAAAATTGCTTCTTTAACATCTGATCCTCCAAAGGAGTTAATTGATGAAGTGGGAAATGATTTTGCTGAGTTACTTGCGGAAGCAAATGCGGTAGATGGTCTTGTTATTAGGCCTTTTCCAATCCATAAAATCAGATCCTTTTTGGAACAAGAAGCAAATTTGGGAGAATTTTCTGATTCTATAATATCGACTAAGGCTTTTGTGAAGATCCTGCATGAGAGAAAAGGTGTAATTGCTGCAGAGGTTTTTGAACGGGCGAATCAGTACCTCTCTGCACAAGATAAAGGCAGGGGCCCAGATGAAGATCGCTCTACTATTGATTGTCCATTATATCTTGATGAGCTTTCGATAACATATCTTCAACATATTGAACTTTTTAATGTCGTTTGTAATTCTGGCCTTGATATATTTGTTCATCCATCAGCGAAGAATTATAATGCAGCTATAATTGAAGAAAGTCGTGGAGGAAGTGAACTTGCGGAAATCCTCAATAATATAAGATTGATATTGTATAAAGCTATAGAGGAAGGAAAAGCAAAATTTCTCCAGAGATTTAGATGGGGGGACGGGGACGAACAATATAAATTCTTTTGCCAAATTGCCCCAACTTTAGCAAATATCATGGAAGACACGGCTGATTGTGATGCTGTTTGCATAGATGACCGCTTTTTTAATAAGCATATAAACATAGCTGACAAAAAAGGTAGAACGATACCCACTGTCTGTGTCCCAGATATATTAAACCACCTTGAAAAACTGGGTGCGATCACTAAAGATCAATTATATATCGGTTTTCAAAAATTAAGGCAGGCGGGATTTGCCTTTATTCCAATTCTGATGGATGAATTAGAAAAAATCTTGGTTAGCTCTTCGTTGGATAAAGACGGTAATCTGATTGAAAATGCAGAAATACGCCTCATGCGACAGTCATTAATGCGCATCCGCAGCTTAGACATGATATCACTTCCTGAGGAGTCGATGTTTTTGCATCAGGTCCAACTCGCTTGTGTTATGGCTATTCGAAGAATTTGGTCAGATGAATCAATGACGCTAGAAAAAGCTCGGGAGCTTTCAAACTGGATTTGGAGGAATATTGCCCCATCGCCCTTGGATTGGGTTAAAGATCTTTGTGAGCCAGAGAAAAAAGAAATTTCCCGGGATAGGTTTGCTCAGCACTATAATTTTTTATTAAAACCAATGGCTATAAGCGAGGAACGCTATGATACCTATCTTAATTGGCTTGAAGGTGACGTATTCGCGCCGCTTCTTTCAGCTAATACTGACTTAATTGATGCTCTTGCCACTTTCGTTGGGAAGGACATTGAACTTATGATAGAGGATATATTGAATGATACCGACACAGACACAAATGATGGCTGAACGTCTTTGTAATAAACAGCCTTATCAAATTCGTTACAGATTATTAAAAGACGAAGGTTTCATTTCAAAATATGATCTGAAGCCTGCTGTAGGTATAACCATAGCGGGAAAGATTCATCTGAATCAACACGTTTTGATACGCGCAATAAAACATTTATTTGAAAAAAAGGAGGTAACACATATACTGGATATAGAGGGCAACAAACACTCTTTAAGCCTTGGTCAGGATCATATTAATTTTGAGTCCGCATCAAAAGAGATAAAAACGCAAATTGATAATTTTTATATCCTCTCACCAGATCGAGAAGAAAGAGTTAAAAAACTGAATGAGATCATTACTGTTATGGGCCCCATGTCACCCGATTTTTCAAAACTGATAGCCGACGCAGAACACGGAGAGCTTAGCTACGAACAAATTGACGAACTGTTGCATGAGCTCTACACCGGTGTAGCTGCGCTTCAAGATCGAACACGACAAGCTTTTGATACACAACAAGCGACTTTTGAAAATTTAGTTCCCAGCGATTTGAGTTACTACGAGTATTTTTGCGGTCCTGATCCTAGTGGTGCTGATCCAGAAGAGTATTTAGGCTCAAATTTGCCAAATTACAGGAAAGAGCTGATTAAGCGGAACTTTGTGGAAGGCCTCGATGTGTGTCTTCAAGGTGCTTTAAGAGATGACCTAATGCCGGGTGCCTGGATTAAAAGTTACAGTGACGATGAAGCTTGGAATGGCTTGCAGGCGTGTGATCCATTCCGTGATCCTTTTGCTCTATTAGGGGCCCTTGACCTTGCATTACGACGCCAAAATGACGAACGCTATCAATCATTTGCTGAAAAAGCTGTAGCTACCCTTGTAAAAGGTGAGTTCCTAAGGCCTGACGGCATTGATGTGTATGAACTGTTGCCGATGGTGGCAAAGCTAATCCTAAATCGTATTAATATCATTGAAGGAGGGGCATTAAGACCACCTTATTGGAAACGTATGTGTGCATGGATGCAATCTGGTTTTCTAATTCGCCAGACACAAAGGTTTACTCTTGATCTTGAAGGTCTAAGAAGTTGGGTTGATGGCAATATGAAACAAGCTGGGATCTTTGCATGTGTATTAGATCTACAAAGAGAACCTATGTATCGAGCAACAGAAACGACTCGATCATCATTTAGAGAAGAGATTGTTGGTCGACTTAGAGTAGCACGTGATCGTCATAAAAAAGATGGAAGAGAAATACCCTTATCTGATGATATTGATAAAGCAGTTTCCAAACTTGAGAGCCAGAGTTCACCAATTTCATGGAGACTTCCAGGACCTCTTGAAGGACATAAAAGTCCAGCTGAAAAAGGCATCAAAATGCCAGAAGACGGATTGAAAGATTTTAGCGAGGAACTTTTCAAAAATGAAACTGAGAGAGTCCTCTCAAGCTTAACTTATCTATCTCAGTTTTGGGATTTCGGGGAAGCGCTTTTAGCGAGAGTGCGAAAGGTGGTTACTAAAACTACTTTTGATGATAAATTTGAAGGTTTTCCAAAAATATTAATGCGAATAATTGATGCAGGTTTTATTGCATGTGCGCATCGGGATGTGGAGTTATCCCGAGCCATTGGAGAAAAAATAATTGCCACATCATCTTGGACAAATTCAGAATATAATGTCGGTGTTATCATTAATGCATTGCTGATAGCCGGAGCAGGCTTTCAGAAAAAAAATGAGTGGGCTAAATGGCTTGAAGAAAAACTTGCTGAAGTAGCCTATCATTTACCGCCGGGAGAATCGACAACAGAATTTTTAGCACATCTCCGGGAGCTCAAAAAAGTCTTGAACATTAAAATGGGAATACACTGTCGTGCCGAGGCAATCGTTTCTGCTGCAATTTAAGGGACGAAAAAACGGATGTGCTAACATAAATAGAAATATTATGATCCTTTGATCATTCCTGCAGATCACAGCCTTCCTTAAACCTTAGATAAGAGAATAATAGATAACATAGAAATCATGCTTTCTGAGATCTGAGGTGCCAGTATTTAGGTTAAACTATTTA
>CAZIIV010000285.1:0-3557 GCA_964539365.1 uncultured Desulfobacteraceae bacterium
GTCGTTTTTTTAACCCTTTAAATCCCCTATGAGGGCGGTTCATTTTATAACTGAGTGCGCAGAGGGTCGGGCCATGCTAACCAACTGTAATAACAGTAAAATAAGCATAAAACAGCCCCGAAATCGTTTTAAACAACTTTTTTTGACCCCTAAAAGAATCGTTTAAGTTGTAAATATTATTTTAAAAAATCCTTAGACCTATTATTTTTTACCCCAAATAGCATGTTTAAGACCAAAAAACGGTCTTTTTTTGAACTCTTTTATCAAATTTTCAAACAGTTAGCGTGGTCCGACCCGAAATTCACTGGTATGATTCTTCCGGATTCAGGAAAATCTTCAAGCCGCCGTAGAATTTTTTCAGCTTGATTACGAAAGTTAAGAGCCGCCGAAAGCTTATCCTTTCGAATATATGATAGCGCAGAAAGGAATTGAGTCCTGGCAGAAGGGGTAAATTTGACCTTCACGAAGGCTTCTGAGCCAAAAGGGCGTCGGCTTCAGCAAGAACCGTATCCAGGTCATATCCCTGGCCAGTTTCGATTTCCCTTTCTCCCCTCGCCAAAAGGCGCAATAGTTCTTTCTCGTGTTCCATTTCCTCATAGGCATCAACTCCAATTATTACCGCTGATGCCCGGCCTCTTTGTGTGATTATCAAAGGTTCTTTACTTTTTCGCAATTGTTTCAGTAGTTTAGCGGCATACTGCCTTAAATCGCTCACAGGAATGATATTTGATAGCTTGCCCATATCGCACCCCCTAATGTACCTTTATGCGTACCACTAACAAGCCTTCAAAGCAAGCTTTTTCAAAAACATGACGACATTACATGGATACGCCAACATAGATTAGACGGCCTAATAGCCGTAGTTAATTACGGCTTTTTAGGGAATAACAATACAGTGTTAACTGCAGAATGTAGAATCGTAAAATTGAGTGTATTTAGCTTATCACGCCCAAGGCTCTAGTATGTCAAGGAAAATTAGGAGCAGAGGGAAAAGGGCCAGAGGTCAGAGGTCGGAGGTCAGAGGTCGGGGGGCAGAGGTCGGAGATCAAAGCCTTCGGCTGTTGGAGGTTGGAGGCGGGAAGGCAAGAGGTCCCCAGTTAAATTCGCCCCGGTTAAACAAATAAAACAGGTTTCACTGGGTAAAAATTTAATGGGGCAAGCAGAAGTCGGAAGTCAGAGAGCAGTGGTCGGAAATCAAAGCTCTCCTATTTTGAATTGTTCCAGAAGTTTTACCACTTCTTCTTCGGCAACATCCGACCAGTGCCGGTAGGCGCTGGCCACGGCATAACTCAGGCCACCCCGGATATTGGCACAATACAGCGCTTCCACCTTGCGGGCGATCATTTCCGCCGAATGGCGATGAGCCGTGGGGACGGCCACAACAATCCGGCCGGCCCCGGCATTGCGCAATGCCGCCACCGCCACTCGCATGGTAAACCCCGAAGCCAGCCCGTCATCCACCAGAATTGCGGATCGATTCCCAAGGTCCGGCAAGGGCTTCGTGCCCCGCAATTTTGTCACCCGGCGCTCGACCTTGGCCGTGGTTTTTTCGATTCCCTTTTTTACATCTTCGGCAGTCAGGTGTATGCGCCGCAGCATATCTTTGTTCAGCTTGACCGTACCGTCAAATGCCACCGCCCCGTACCCGGCTTCGGTATTCCAGGGCAAGGTGATCTTGCTGACCACGGCCACGTCAATATCAAGACCTGTTGTTTCAGCCATGACCATGCCCACCGGTACACCGCCGGCCGGTATGGCCAAAATGATCCCGTCCTGAGTGTCATGGGCCCCGAGCATCTCGGCCAAGATTTGACCGGCATGGGTTCGGTCCTGAAATACATGGGTTTGTTCCCGCAGTTCGGGCAAATCAATAATGTTCGACGTCATAACATTCTATAAATATGTACATATGTATGTACATGTCAAGTTTTGTCTGGCGAAATAATATTATGACGGCTTCGCAAAAAGTCGTCACTCCGGTGAAAAGCGGAGTCCAGATGGTCTGCAAGCACTTGAAAAGACTGGATTCCGGCTTTCGCCGGAATGACGGCCTCCGGCTCGGAGAAAAAACGGTATGTTCATTGGTTCATTACCGCCCGTTCGGCGGCGGTCAGGGCGCCTTCGAGATAGCCACCATGCTGGTCGGCGGTCTCCGTGCCGGCAAAATGGATGGTACCGTCCCAAATGGAGGGTTTCCCTGCCGGAGGGTGATAAAGCGGGTGTTGATACATGGGCGGCTGGTCGAACCGGGTGGCGGTAAATCGTTCGCGAGCCCAATCCTGGTAGAAGACGGCCGTGGGCTGCGCCGCGGGTTTGCCAAAGATCATTGCAAGTTGGGAAAGAATCGCCTCGGTAAGCAGCTGCTGATGGTTGCGTTGCACCGCGGGAATGCCGAGAAAGCCGGTCAGTCCGTAGGGGCCCTGGCCGTTGTTGGAACCGTCATGGATTTCGCCCATGGGACCGCGCTCGCTGAAACCATAGCCCGACAGGCCCGTTTGCCGCCAGAAAGGTTCTTGGTAAAGGGCACAGAATTTCGCATGACCCGCCATCCACGTCCCCATTCTCAGCATCGCCTGGGTCAAATTATGAGACAGGTCGGGAGTAAAGAGAATGGTAGCGGCGGCAAGGCGAGGCGGCAGGGCAAGGATTACCTTGCCGGTGCTGAACCGGGTCCAGGGCTCTCTCTCGAGTTCACCGAGGCTGACCAGAACGCCGGTGGACTTTTTTTCGATGGTACAGACCGGGTGATTGAGCCTGATGGCGTTTTCAGGAATACGCTCACAGAGTTTTGTGATCAGTGCCGTCATGCCGCCGGAAAGCCGCCAGCAGGAGGGTTGCATGGGGTACCCCCTTACCGTATGGACAGCTCCATTGGGAATTTGATAACGGCCCATACCCTCTTCAAACTGGCGATACCCCTTGAGTCCCAAGGTTTGAATAAGGTTCGCCATTTTCGGATTAATGTCGGGCCAGTACCAGGAGGGGCCGAGATCGGAGAAAAGCCCGTGATGTTCACGGCTCAAAATCCTGCCGCCGATTCGCTCACGGGCTTCGAGAACCACAAAAGATTTATTTCTTTGGGACAATAGGTAGGCGGCATAGAGACCGCTGAGGCCGCCTCCGATAATTATGGTATCAACGGTTTCCGTGGGCATGGCAATCTTGCGTCAGGATTTTTGTCATTAAATATTTTCCCTGCCTCGACACCTCTTACGATCATATGACCAAAGGCACCGGGAGCATCCATACGGGCGTTATGCGTTACGTGAAAAACAGGATTCTATATCACAAATCAGATAAAATAAAAACTTATATTTTAACGTCTCGGAAATTATACAATTGGTTGAAATTAAAAATCTTTTAATTGTTCCTGGCTTATGCCACCTCCATGGAATGATGGAATACTGGAATGCTGGAATATTGGGAATAAAAGCGGAAAATAAACCATTTGAATTGTAAAACACTCCTTCAAACCCACCATTCCATTACTCTATTATTTCATTATTGCCTCCGGGGCGTAGGCCCTACCCTCTCTCCGAGTTGTAGGCTCTACGAGC
>CAZIIV010000286.1:0-3550 GCA_964539365.1 uncultured Desulfobacteraceae bacterium
TGAGTTCAAATCGTATGGGAACCCTGACCCACATCTCAACTTTTTGCTGACCTCTCATTCCCGGCTCGAAGGTCCAGTTTTTTACCGAAGATTTCGCGGCCCTGTCCAGAATCGGGTATCCGCTGGAAGATAATACATGCAGCTCAATGACATTTCCGGACGGACCCACCAGAACTTCAAGCATCACGTTACCCTGAAATCCTCTTCTTCTGGCCACCGCAGGATATCTGGGAGGCGGATTTGACCGATAAAGCGGTCTTGCTTCACGGATGCTCTGGTTTCCAGACGGAGTTTCGGCACCTGTGTCAGTTTCTTTGGAAACCGATTCTCTTTGAGCCTGTTCGGAAAGATCAAAACTTTCGGGCATCTCTTCGGTTTTTTCAGTAACGGATTTTGATAGGGGTTCTTCCGTTTTTCGGCTAACCTCTTTGATGACTTTTTTGGGTTCGGGCTTAGAAAAATGCGGTGGCTTTTTCCTTATTTTTTTGGCAACAGGATGTTTTTTTGTTTTGACTTTGGGTTTGCCGGGAGAAGCTTTGGGCGTGGTCATCCCGGGCTGCCTGGGGGCAAGACTTATGTTCATAACTCTGAGTTTCGGCATTTCACTGGATATTCTTTCGAGGCCGTCAAATTTCAATCCCAGGAGAAATACGTGTATACCCAAAGCGAGTATGGCCGCTAGTGCGATTCGTTTCACTGCTCAACATCTGCCTGAAGAGAAATTCGATGGATATCCGCCATTCTGATCTGATCCAGCACCCGGAAAAGACTTTGGTATGAAAGGCTGCGCTCGGCAAAAAGCAATACGCCGGGATCGTCACCGGCTACGGTTTTTTGTTTCAGAACCGGTGCCAGATCGTTAAAGGCGACCTGTTCTTTATCAACATACAGGGTTCCGTCCGATTTTATCGTCACAGAAAGTACCAATGATTTATCTATATCTGCGGATGAGGACGTGGGCAATAAAATCGGCAATCCGCGATGCACCGCCATGGAAAGCATGGCATAGATGAAAAATACCAGGAGCAAGAATACGATGTCGATCAGAGGAAGCATTTCAATGCGCACTTTTTTCCCTGTCTGAAAATCAACTTTCATTTTTGATCCCTTTGTGTTTTCCGTTACGGTTGACCAGTTTCTCATAGACGATTTCCAGACTTGTTGCGTATTTTTCGATGGCAAGCGCGGATTTTTCAACCCGTGAATTAAAATAATTGTAGGGAAAGACCGAAAGAATCGCAATCCCCAGTCCGGTGGCAGTGGTGATCAAGGCTTGTGCGATACCCGCAGTCACCACCTGCGGATGTTCGATGCCCGCCGATCCCAGCGCTTCAAAGGAAAGAATGATCCCGATGACTGTCCCGAAAATACCCAGAAGCGGCGCTACGGTAATCATGGTGTCTATAACAGCCATATATTTACGCATCCGTTTGATCTGTTCGGCGGCGGCCGATTCCATGGCTTTAACCATGGAAAATTCCCGATGAAGTATCCCGGTGATAAGAATTTTAATAATATAGTCTTTGGAAGCCCTGGTCTTTATTCTTACCGATTCCCAGTCTCCTTCCCGGCAGAGTTCAAGAACTTCATCCACAAGTGGTTTGTCCCGGCGCATATCAATACCGATCCAGAAAAAAATCCGCTCGATAATCACGGTCAATACGATGACGGAGCAGGCCAGAAGCGGATACATGACCGGACCTCCGCTGATAAATATGTCTATCATGATTTCTTCCTTTAATTTTATGCATTGTTACGATCTGCTCGAACTAACTCCGTTCAAGACAGCGTTCAACGCCATGTTCAGCACTATTGGCAGATCCTCCATAGAAACAAGCTCTCTCATCTGTTCAATTTTCTTTCCCGCGATATCCTCCGCTATTAAACGGCACCAGAGCTCATAAGCTGAAAGATCTTTAATCAATCCTTTTTCATAATTATCGCTGATTACAAAAGCAGATTCAATAAAGCCGGAATACCGGGGATCAAGAAGAATTTCTTCAACCGATCCCAACAGAGTGCTTTTTTTCGCAATACACTCACACGTCATGCCGGATATCAGACGGTATATGCTGATATTGCGTTCCATTAGACGCCGGAAGATATTTCGGGAAGCGGTAATGTTGTTTTGTTTGAAAATGGCTTCCCGAACCGCATGGTATACGGCCGTTGCAATGAGTTCTCCCAACTTTGAATGGCCGCCGGCATTATCGATTTCAACACCGGTTCCCTGAACGACGATAATATTATCCGTTCCGGTTCCCGTGGCTTGATGCAGCAAAGAAGAATAGCTGCTTCTGATATCCAAATCCATTAATGCTGCGGTTTTCGCCTCTGTAGCGCTGATAATTGCCCGGGTCATGGCCCTGGGGGTGAGTTTCATGTTGGACAACAGGATAATATTAATGGTTCCGGGTTCATAAAACACCCCTTTATCCCTTGATATCCTGACCGCATTTGACGTTACACCGGCCGTTACTAAAGCGCATACCTCCAGGTCTCTAAATTTTTCACGCTTGATAACCAGGTTGTCCATGTCCGCACCTGTAAAAAGAAAACTGGCTGTATCCTTTGATTTGTTAATCACCTGGTATACCCGTTTTCTCAAACTGCTCAAGTCGGATTTATGGCCGATGACCCAGCATGGCTGAGAGGCGTAATGATTGCCTACGGATGTTATGCCGTTACGTTCTCCCTCAAGGGTAGAGACTAAAGACATGGGTCTTTTGAAATCAATGATCAGGGTTTTGTTTAAAAAATCATGGATATGGCTGTAGAAAATGCCCGCATGTTTTATGTAATCAAAATCAAGATCCAGACTGCGGGATTTGAATACCTTTTCTTCTAGAACATGATTTCCTTTTTCCGAAAACTCTTCCGTGTAAATTCTTGACGCGAGCCAGGAGACAAAATAGCCGGTATGGGTGGCGGCCCTGCAGGTGAGGTCACAGGGGAAGTAATATACCTGTCTGTTTTTTACGGCATCCACATCTTTCCAGCCCGGGCGATCAAAAAATTTTTTGGCGGTTTCCCTGTCATCACCACACCCATAAATCACCTGAGGGTTAATTTTCATCCACTCCTCTTTGGTAATACCGACAATATTTCCCGTTTTTCCGAGCATGGGCGGGATACCGCCTGCGGCTTTGATCATTTGGTTTTGAAAAGAATCGTCTCCGGGCGTCATGACCGGGTCATCCCCCATGAGCCGGACCACTCTTTTCCTTTTTGAATAAGGTATTCTGTCCACTTTATCGGAAATAATCCGGAGCTGTGTTTTTATTTCATCGACCAATTCGGCGGCTTGTGTTTCTTTATTAAAAATTTTCCCCAGCAAACGGATAGTGTTATAACTATCGGCGATGGAATGTGTTTCAAGGGTGATGAGGTTACATTTTCCGGAACCGAATTTGTCTTTTATCTGCTTATGGATCCGGGAACAAAAAATAACATCAGGGTCTATCGCTTCAATGGCTGCGACTGAGGGAGAAAAAAAGCCGCCGATGATTTTCCTGTCCAATGCCGCCGATTTTTTGCCTGAGGACATGCA
>CAZIIV010000287.1:0-3496 GCA_964539365.1 uncultured Desulfobacteraceae bacterium
TTGAGGCAACATGCTTCAGCGCCTCCTTGTCCTCCGGAGTTAACTCTTGATTCATGGAAAATCCTTTCAATCACTAATTTTTTCTAAACATATCCACTTCTTCAATATGAAGTTCTTCAGGACATACAATGGTAAGCGGTGGATAATCACCGACATCCATACCCGGCACATAACCAAACAAGGCGCTTAGTTCCCGATTTAGCATATGGTAAGGTCGGGTCAGCGGAATCTCCATGGGGCATGCATCCTGGCACTGACCGCAATTCACGCAGGAATCAGCAACGTGGGCCAATCTGACCAATGGAAACATCAGATGCGGCGGTGTTTGTCCCCCCTGAACAAAATCTCTCGAAGGTTCAAGGTAACACTCCTGACAGTAACACAGCGGACACACATCCCTGCACCCGAAACACTTGATGCACCGGTTAAAATATCCCAGCCAGTATTGCAATCGGGTTTCATAAGAAAGCTCTTTCAGCGCATGGAAATGCCTTTGTTCCCATCTTTGGGCCAGTTCCACGGCCTGTCTGTCTTTTTTTTCTCTTTCTTTTACGGCTTCCTGATGCGGTGTTTCAACAGCCACGGCGCCTGCCTCTATGGCCTTTCCCATGAGTTCGGAACCTTTCGGAGAGCATACTTCGATAAACGTGGCCTTCTCGCCCCGGGTTCCCCACTTGCCGCAGGCCAGGTCCGCCATCCTGGGGATGTTAAAAGAACATCTTCTGCAATTTTCCCTTCTTCCGTACCCCTTTTCCTCCAGTTCCTCCAAATCCCTATCTATTCTTGCGCCATCGGCCAGGGTAATGATGAGTTTCCCGTTATCCAGTTCCTCTCCCACCACGTCCTCGGGAGTGACATGGTATTCATCTGTTATCATTTTCCTGGCAACGGCGGGCAACACGGTTCCGGTGCAGTTCAATCCGATTAAGATGACATTCGCCATGTTGATTTGCCCCCTTTTGGCCAATTCGATGATCGCGCGGCAATCACAGGGCTTGCAGGTAACGGCGATTTTCAAGTCCCTGGCGCCGTCCAAATACTTGTGTATCTCTTTGGCCACGTTCACAGGGGCAAAGTGCAGGGCCCCGGCACTCTCGACCACCTCATCCGGATCGGTGATTAAAGATAACACTCCGTCGTATCTGTTTCCGTGTCTCTTTTTGACTGTCAGCACGGCATCTACCAGTTTCATCTCGAGAGCAAATTTGAGTAAAGCGGTTACCGCACCGCCGGATTCTCCCATTTGCCGAATGTTGTCGTCACAAGACCACGCGAGATATAAATTACCTTTCATATCCTCACACCTTTTGGATGCTCACTGCACAGAATTTAAATTCCGGCATCTTGGATGGGGGACCTGCCGTGGGTCCGGTTAATATATTGGGAGCACATTCCGAAAAATGCCAGGGCATGAATATCAGCCCCGCTCTTATGTCGTCCGTCACCCGGGCAGCGGTTTTGATCTCCCCTCTCCGTGATTTTAACACCACCGGGTCCCCATCTTCTATACCCAACTCCCGGGCATCCTCACGGTTGACTTCAGCAAATCCATCGGGCAATTCATTGTTCAGCCTTCTGGTTCGACGGGTCATGGTCCCTGTGTGGAAATGGAATATCACCCGTCCATTAGTAAATATATAAGGATATTCTTCATCAGGTAATTCCAGAGGGGGTGTGTATTCTGCGACCTGAAAATGCCCGAGACCGTCCGGAGTGGGAAATTTCTCCACAAACATCACTTCCGTGCCCGGATGATCTTCGGTTGGGCAGGGCCATTGAATGCCGCCGGCGCTTTTCAGCCGCTCATAAGTGATGCCCCGGTATTGGGGAACGCATTTTCTGATCTCTTCGAATATTTGTTCCGGATGGTCAAAACCAAACTGCTTCTCAAACCCCATGATCCCGGCCAGTTCACAGAATATCACCCAGTCCGGCTTTGCATCCCCCGGGGGCTGGACAGCCTTGTTGAGTCTTTGCACCCGTCTATCTACCCCGGTAAAGGTTCCGTCCTTCTCCGCAAAAGTTGCCGCAGGCAGCACAATATCCGCCATCTCTGCGGTTTCGGTCATAAATATGTCCTGGACCACCAGAAAATCTTTTTGTTCCAAATTCTTCCTGACCCGGTTCGTATCCGGAGCCGCAAGCATGGGGTTTGCCCCCACGATATACAGAAGTTTACACGTTTCCACCATGTCCATGTAAGTCATTCCGGGCTGTGACGGCAGATCTTTCACCCCCCACATCTCTTCGAAGCGTCTGGCGGTTTCTTCATTAACAGGTTGAAATCCCGGGTAAAAAACAGGCAGGGGACCCATATCGCCAAACCCCTCTCCGTTGGCATGACCCCTTAACGGATTCACGCCGGTTCCCGGCCTTCCATAGTTCCCGGTCAAAAGTGCCAAGTCGGCAAGGCCTTTGATATTCTCTATGCCGGCGGCATGCTGGGCAATACCGGAATTAAAAAGGATGCAGGCACGCTTTGCCGTTGCATAGATTCGTGCCGCCTCGCTGATCACATCAAGGGAAATGTTGGTTATTTCCTCTATTTCCTTGAGATCCAGGGTCATGACATAGTTTTTGAGATCATTAAACCCCCGGGTCCTTTTTTCTATGAATTCTTTGTCTTCAAGCCCCTCCTCCATGATGACCCGCATCATGCCGTTGATCAAAGCCAGGTCAGTCGCGGGATAAATTTGCAGGTGAATGTCTGCAAGATTTTTCGCCGTCAAGGTATTCCTGGGATCCACAACAATCACCCGGGCGCCCTTCCGCTTTGCCCGGAAGACCCTTCGGGCTATAATGGGATAGGTTTCCTGCAGGTTGGGACCGGCCACAAATATGCAATCCGCCTGCTCGATACTGGTAGTTGACGTCGTCATCACACCGGAACCTACCGTTGAAACCAATGCGGGAACCGTGGGGGAATGGCAGAACCTGGACGCATTATCCATGTTGTTTGTCTTCTGAACCACACGGATAAATTTCTGAATCACATACAAGTCTTCATTCGAGCACTTGGCAGAGTTGATAAATCCCACTGTGCCGGCTTCCGCGCCCTGAAGTTTGTCTGCGATCACCCCGAACGCCTCGTTCCAGGAGGCCTGTTCAAAGACTCCGTTTTTCTTTATCATCGGGGTTTGCAACCGTTGATCGCTGGTTGAAAACCCCTGAGCGTTTCTTCCTTTTTGGCAGTTTTTTCCTCCACATACCGGATGATCCTTCCAAGGCTCCATACCCGCCAGGTTACCGTCTTTGACCACCAGATATATGCCGCACCCACATCCACAGTACGGGCAGATCGTGGGGATATGTTCAATGGATGGTGTCAATTTATTGCCTTTCCTTTTATAATAAAGACAAAGCCAAGCGCCTTCCACATTCGACGTTCGACGTTGAACGTTCAATGTTTACCCGCCTTCGGCGGCGCCAAAGGCGACCAGGGTTCGATGTTCAAATTGTTGCATCTGAAATTACGAATAATCCTTCATATCATGTT
>CAZIIV010000288.1:0-3483 GCA_964539365.1 uncultured Desulfobacteraceae bacterium
GTGATTCTTGTCGGACCAAGCTAATAGACTGTTATTTATAGTGAAACGTCCCATAAATAGGCATTATTTGGGCTAAGCGGTCCCTTTTTGGGCTCAAAAACAGGCATGTAAGATTCTTGAGGCTCCTTGAGTTCAAATCCAATATTGCTTTCAATTACTTTACGCCCAATTCCTTTTGCACCAAGTTTTGATTTAAAATGGATAGGCCGAAACGCTTCTTAGCCTCGAACAACCATTTCAACCATCGCATTTTATCTTTGTCGAATTTCAAAAGAAATTCTCTCTTATGACATCGATGGGTGATATGCCATATATATCCGGGAAGATGATGTCTGTTTGCACGTGCCATGAATTTAAAACCAAATTAAATTTTAAACAAGAATTCCAGGTTACTTTTCCTTAAAACCACTTTTTTAGGGCCAAAAAGGTGGCGCTTAGCCGTTTTTTAGCCTATATTTAAAGTCTTTTATCTATTAAATCAACATATTAACTTGGTCCGACAAGCACCAAGCGGGTCGCCCATTAAAGGGCGACCCGCTATCGTATCCCTTCAAACTATTTGTTTTCGATCTTGTTTGCCTCCCAGATGGGGTGGTGTTTTTTTGCCCAGGATCGAGAAACCTTACCTTCAAAAATACCCATTAGAGTTCCGGGATTGGCCAACGTGCTCAGATAAATGTGTACCATCACGGCAAGGATAAAAATAAAGGCCACACCATCGTGGAGACAAGAGGCGATTAAAATAAGGTTGCTGTCCTGGGAATAAATTATAGTAAGTCCGGTACCTCCCAGAATCATTGTAAACAACAAAGCAGTCCAGAGAAAGATTTTCTGTCCGGCATTGAAGCGGTCAGATGGTAACTGACCGCGGTATCCGAAATATCCGCCGAATTTTTTAAGCCACTCCAAGTCATATTTTGCAAAAACGGCGTCTTTGAGCCAGATGCTGAAAACCAGCAGGATGTTCAGCAGGAAAAGATACCCGCAATACCGGTGAATTGTGTTTAGCCCTTCTATGGTGTCGGAAGAAAAAGGAATCGCAAAAAAGGTCAGCAGGCCTGTTATTGACAGAACAAAAAATAGAACCAGCAGACCATAATGTATGATTCGTTCCCATGCCCCGAACCGGAGCAGTGCCATGTCCTCCATAACTTGCCCGGATCTGTTGGGACCAATAATAACATAATGAAAGATCAGCAGAACAAAAATGACCGGCAAGCCCCAAAACATTAAGGGTTTCAATGTCTCATGCCGGAAAGTCATAACCCCTAATGCAAAGGAAGAGTAGCCCAAAAAAGACGCGTTATTCTCCGTCAGATGTTCTCCGTGGTCATTGAAGGGTTTGGCCATAATCTCTTTAAAAAAGAAATCCGAATTTGATCCGTGACAATCCGTGCAACCACCGGCGCCAAGAGCGTTTTTAGCGGGTGTTATATCGTGGCTGAATTTAAATACCGACCCATAGGGACTGTATTCGTAGGGCTGTTTGGCAATGGATTCCCATTCGACCCCATCGAGCGTGAACCGGTTCCCGTCAACAAACACAACCTCCTTTCCTTCAAGCGTATCTCCTTTCTGCTTTAACATCAACCTGACTGCTGCCAATAACGCCTGGATTTCTTCCGCTCGGTCGACTTCCGGAAAACCGTCCAGATTGTCGTCTTGAATGTTCTTTAGTTGCGGAAAATTATTGTCGGGATCAGCCATGTGTTTATTCCACATCATGAAGATATCTTTCATGTACGGCTGATGAATCCCTTTTTCTCCTTTAGTTTTGATACCGACCCATAAGGTGTAGACCCGGTTTAGCGGATAAATTTTGCCCTTATACCAGCCGAGTACGGGCCTGAATTGAAAAGAGGGCTGAAGACCTTCCGGGTAACTCAGTGAATCGCCATAGTAATTCCATGGCCTTATGTCCGGTCCGTAGAATGACCATATTCTCTTTGACGGGGGTTCAATTCTCGGGCTATTGTTAAAAACCGAAGCATCCTGTACCAGCGCCGCTTTAACCTGTCGCCAGGGAATGTGGCATGCCTGACACGCTATTTTGGTCAGATGCTCCGGCGGCAGGCCCTGATGTTTGATTACCGGCGCATTCAGGACACCCTTGAGATGACAATCCTCGCATCGGCGCAGGGTATCATCCAGATCATCCCGGACAAAATTCCCGGGATCATCCCCTTTCCCGATTTGATGTTCTTCTCTGCCTCGAATTCTGGGGTCTTCCGCATTCCGGCCTGTCAAATGGCAATCCACGCATCGAAGTCCGGCCCGAATATGCACATCGGTCCTGTGGGTATATGAACTGCCGCGTTTCTTCCAGTCGGTTTCGCGGTGGCAAAAAAGACAATTTTCATTCAAAGGCTCCTTGATGACCGGAAGAACGACCTTGCCATCCTTCCGAAAAATGGAAAGATCATAAGTGACTTTCGGCTTTTCACCCTGACCGATACTCCCTTGAACCTCACCAAAACCGGCACCGGCGGTGGCCGCCCACCGGAAATTAAAAGACTGAATCTGTTCCTTTCTTTTTTGGTTGTTGTAATCTTTTAAATGACAGATCAGACAGTCTGCCTCAAGCACACCGCTTTCAGCCCAGTTGGATTTGAAATAATCTCCATCGAGATTGTTTTCACCACCAGGAATGATTCCGTTTTTGGGATCGGCGGCAAATTGGTCGTATCGATTTCCATTTCGATCATATTCCGCAGCACCGCCTCCCGGATGGCAAACGCCGCACTTGTAAGTAAAAATGAAAGAGGTGAAATCTATTTCCAGGGGGGATTCGTTATTTTTCCGCGCCAACTGCGGGAAAATCGGACCCGGGCTTCACCACCGGCCTCCATATTGGCCGGGACTCGTACACCAGGGATAGGTTTGTTGAAAATTTTTTGCCATCTTTTCCCCTTTACCCTGGAGGAAATGATAGCCTTTTGTGATCTTTTGGTAATCGTGGCATTCGCCGCAGGTCTGTTTCGGGCTGTAGGGGACATCGACATTGACCCCGGAAATGGGATTGATGATGTTTCCGTTTTCATCCCGCAGGAAAATCGGCGGACAGATGCCCATAGCGTCCTGTTTGGCTTCTTCGTATGCCGTTTCGACAGGATCAAATGAAGATGTTTGGGCAAACGCCGGTATCGCCACAACAAAGGATAAAATGACAGGCAGAATAAGAATCCGGTTTAAACAATCATACGTTTTCATGTCATACCCCCTCAAAACGAAAAAACGGTTTGAAAAAAGGCCCAGGACGCATCCGGGGCCGGTCCGGTTTTTTTTATAAAATCTCCGGGTAAAAATAGGCAGTATCCGCCCCTGATATCGAACCAATGAACCGCCTTGTAATGAAAGGTCAGATCGATTTCATGTCCCAGATCCCTGCCTGCGGAAAGGGCCGGTTATAAAATTTAAATCCCCTGCAACATATTTCTGAGGGTGGCATTCTCAAACTTTCCCTTCAATTATGGTTTTTTGCCG
>CAZIIV010000289.1:0-3468 GCA_964539365.1 uncultured Desulfobacteraceae bacterium
GTCCCGATAATAATCCTGTCCGGATTTTCAAAATCTTTTACCGCAGCCCCTTCTCTCAGAAATTCCGGGTTTGATACCACATCAAATTCAATCTCACTCTTCCGGTTTTCTCTTATTATATCTTTTACACGGCCGGCGGTTCCCACAGGCACTGTGCTTTTATTGACAATAATTTTGTACTCATTCATGTACTGGCCAATGGCTTTTGCAACTTGCTCCACTGCCGCAAGATCCGCTTCCTTGTGCTCATTGGTCGGTGTGTTCACGCAGATAAAAATAATCTCGGATTCCCGGACCGCCTTTTGGGCATCTGTTGTAAACTTGAGCCTTCCCGCTTCAACATTTCGTTCATACAGTTCAACCAGTCCGGGTTCATAAATTGAAATAATACCGTTCTTTAGCAGATCTATCTTTCCTTTGTCAATGTCATAGCAGATGACGTCATTACCCAGGTTTGCAAACCCGGTTCCGGTGACAAGACCCACATAGCCGGTTCCCGCGATGGTTAGTTTCATTTAAGCTCCTTCAAAAAATTTATAGCCACAAAGACACAAAGCCACCAAAGATTATAATATAATTCTTTTAATGCCATCTTTAATAAGAGGCACGTTAAAATTCTTTCTTAGTGCCTTAGTGACTTCGTGGCAATAAAAAACTAATTATATCCATAGTAGTCCTTAAACCACTCAATAAAACGTCTGATGCCCGTTTCGATGGGAGTGACAGGTTTAAACCCCACATCTTTGATCAAATCATCAATATCGGCATATGTTGCGATTACGTCTCCGGGCTGAAGATCAAGGAATTCTTTTTTTGCCTTGCGGCCGAGCACCTGCTCTATTACTTCTATGAATTCCATGAGTTCAACCGGATTATTGTTTCCGATGTTGTAGATTTTATATCCGGTATATGATGTTCCGGGATCCGGGTGATCCCCGCTCCATTCAGCATTCGGCTCGGGGAGCCTGTGCATCACCCGTACAACTCCTTCTATGATATCGTCAATGTAAGTAAAATCCCGCTGCATTTTTCCATGATTGAATACGTTGATGGGGTATTGTTCCAGAATCGCCCGGGTAAAGAGAAACAGGGCCATATCCGGACGTCCCCAGGGGCCGTACACCGTAAAAAATCTGAGACCCGTGCAGGAAAGCCCGAACAGATGACTGTAGGTATGGGCCATGAGTTCATTTGCTTTTTTTGAAGCCGCATACAGAGATACGGGATGATCCACATTGTGGTGAACGGAAAAAGGCATGTTTGTGTTGGCGCCGTAAACAGAGCTGGAAGAAGCAAACACCAGATGCCGGATATGGCCGTGCCTGCAGCATTCAAGAAGATTGACAAACCCCACAATGTTCGCATCCACATAGGCATGGGGATTTTCCAATGAATACCTGACACCGGCCTGGGCCGCAAGGTTTACCACAACATCAAATTGATTGCTTTTAAAAATTTTATCCAAAGCCTCTTTGTCGGCCATATCCATTTTAAAAAAGGAAAATGTGTCAAACGGTGTCAATTGTTCAAGACGGGCCTGTTTGAGTCCGACGTCATAATATGCATTCAGATTGTCTATACCCGTAACCGCGCGGCCGTCTTTTAAAAGTCGCAAACACAGGTGATATCCGATAAACCCGGCGGCGCCGGTAACAAGGACATTGTTAATTTTTATTTTTTTATAATGGGACACAGATTTTCACAGATTTTCACAGATTATTATTTTCTTAAATTATCAAAGACTTTACGTTTAATCTCCGGCTTGGGACCAAAATTTAGCAAAAGACCAACTTCTTTATCTGTAGCCTTAAGATAATTTAGTAATTGGGCCTCATTCTCTAATGTTAAATTACTCGATGCTTTTATTTCAACAATAACCTTGCCATCAACCAATATATCGGCAAAATACTCACCTACAATCACATCTTCATAAAACACCTTTATTGCATATTGTGACACAGCTGGAATGTTCTCTTTTTTAAAATCTAGCATCATTGCATTTTCATATACTTTTTCCAAAAAGCCATATCCAAGAGTATTGTAGACTTTATAAAAGATACGAATTATTTTTTCTGTTAACTCTTTATATTTATAATCTTTATAATCTTTATAATCTGTGTTCATCTGTGTCCAATTTTAAGTGTTCATTCGTGGTTAAGTAATAGTTAAATGTTTCTTTGAGGCCTTTTTCAAATGAATAGTCCGGTTCAAATCCGAGTTCTTTTTTGGCGCGGTCAATACTTGCGACAGACTCTAGAATATCTCCGGCCCTTGGAGGTTCATATTCCGGTGTAATGTTAATGCCGGCCAGATTGCTGATTATCTCCCACAGACGGTTGATACGGATAAATCTGCCGGTGCCCACGTTGAATATTTTTCCATTTGCTTTATCTGTATCTGCGGCCAGCAGATTGAACCTGACAACATCTTTTACGAATATGAAATCTCTGTACTGATTTCCATTACCATAAATAACCGGAGGGTTTTTGGAGGAAGCTCTGGTCATAAAAATTGAGATGACGCCGGAGTAAGGGGACGACGGATCCTGTCTTGGCCCATACACATTGAAATACCGGAGGCTGACCGTTTCAAGTCCATAGAGATCATGGTAAAGACGGGCATAGAATTCTCCGGAAAGTTTTTGAACCGCATAAGGGCTCATAGGTTTTGGATTCATAGTTTCATGCTTTGGGAGAACCGGATCATCCCCATAAACCGCACTCGAACTGGCAAGAACAACCCGCCTTACATTATTTTTTCGAGCGGCTTCGAGAACCAAAAGCGTCCCCATCTCATTGACCATAGCGGAATCAAAAGGGTTATCCACGGTCTTGGGCACAGACACCACGGCCGCCTGGTGAAATATGATATCGCAGTGTTTTGCCGCTTTTTCTAATATTCCCTGATCACAAATATCGGCTTTGTAAAATGTAATACGGTCCTTGACATGGCTTAGGTTGAAAAGACGACCTGTTGAAAGGTTATCAATCACCGATACTTGGCATCCTTCCGACAGCAAGTCTTCGACAAGATGAGATCCGATAAACCCTGCTCCGCCGGTGACAAGTGCTCTGCTAAATTTTAAATTCATTGTCTTAATCAGTTTGCCCGTTTGCCCGTTTGCCCGTTTGCCGACGGGCTAACCTGTCAACAAGCCAACTATTTTCGGGCTCAACGGGATAACGGGTCAACCGGCCAACCTTTTTGTACAGCTCCGCCTTGTCAATTACATCTGTAAGTTTGTATTAACAGGCTGATTTTTATATCTAAATTGTTTACAGGACACAGATTTTCACAGATCGACACAGATAATATTTATCTTAAATTTAAAGTCTATAACTATGCGTTCTCAGGTCGCCTCGTACCTCGCCTGATAGGTTAGTCTGTGTCCAAAAAATTAAAATGCTTTTTTTATCTGTGTTCATCTGCGTAAATCTGTGTCCCATTAAATTCTATCTTGCACCTTTG
>CAZIIV010000290.1:0-3465 GCA_964539365.1 uncultured Desulfobacteraceae bacterium
AACTCGCAAAAAGGCGTCACTCCGGCGAAAGCAGGAGTCCAGATGCTCTGCAACTCTTTGAAAATACTGGATTCCGGCTTTCGCCGGAATGACGGCCTACGGCTCGGAGAGAAAACGGTATTTTATGACTTTTTGCGAATTCATCAAAGTTGCTGCGGATCGTATTTGGCCGACATCCTCGGCGGGTTTTTGGGCCTGGATGCTTGAGAATATCCAAGGCTTGACTTGATTTTGGAAATATCCTATCTTGATAATGATATTTCTCATGTTCAACAGATTCTTGTAAAAGGTTCAGCACTACCTCCTTTCTCTTTTTTTAAAGAAATATCAGGCAGATGATGAACTTAGATGTCTCTTTAGTCAATCATCATTTTATATCGTACGGTTATGCCGGGAATGAAAGGTGTATAAGCTGTTTGTATTTTAAGCATCCGGGAGATGTTCTGATAGTCAAAAACCAGACCATGAAAAATTCGGAAAGTCATCATAGAAAGTTCGAAACCAAAGGGATTACGCAGGAGAGGAACATTGAAAGTCGGAATCGGATATGACAACCAAAAAAATTCTATTTCATTGGGTAAAAAAGTAGCTGAAAATGCATTAAAAAATGGCAAAATCGAGAGGCCTGCTCTCGTGATAGCTTTTTGCGGTGGCCAGGTTGATCACAAAGAATTTTTTAAGGGTCTGCAAATTGTTGTTGGAAATCAAGTGCCAATAATAGGGGGTTCATCCATCGGCATAATTACGAATAAAAGTCTTTCATATGATGGTTATCCTGCCGGTGCTGCCATAATAGAGTCAGAAACCATTCAGCTCAGAGTAGTTTCAGCAGACGATCTGGATAAAAATGAAAAACTGGCAGGTCAAAAATTAGCCAAAAAATTATCAAACAGTATAGAGGGTAACGTATTGTTAATTTTCTATGATTCAATAAAAACAGAACCAACAGAAACTACTCCGCCTGTTATCAACGCATCCCCACCGCTAATAGAAGGTATTGAAGAAACGCTTAAATCAAATGTGCCGATTATAGGTGGGGGGGTAATAGGAGATTATGAATTTAACCATACAAAACAATTCTGCGGTTCGTATGTTGATGATCAAAGTGTTGTTGGGGCTCTATTAGGGGGAGATTTTAATCCGTATTTTCGAATTATGCATGGTTGTATACCCAAAGATGGAATCTATCACACCGTAACCAGAATTGAGGGACCGGTTATTTATGAAGTGGATGGAAGGCCAATTGTTGATTTAATTGATGACCAATACGGCAACACGGACTGGCGCAACCAGGTTCCTGTTGGACGCCTGACAATCGGTGTAAACCACGGAGAAAAATACGGAGACTTTAAAGAAGAAAATTTCGTAAACAGACTGATTACAGGCGCCCTGCCTGATGGCGAGGGTATTGTCATTTTTGAACCGGATCTAAAAGAAGGTACGGAAATCCTGTTCATGTTGAGGAATAATAAAATAATGATGGAATCCGCAAGAAAGAATTCAGCGGGATTGCTGGAAAAAATAATTGCGAATGGAGAAAAACCTGTTTTTGGATTATATATCGATTGTGCTGGTCGGACGGCAAAAGCTTCAGACACATTAACCGAGGAAGCATCTGAAGTGCAGGATGTATTTAATCAATATAACACTCCGTTGCTCGGATTTTTTTCCGGAGTAGAGGTAGCCCCCCTTCTTGGGAAGAGCAGAGGGCTTGACTGGACGGGAGTTTTACTGGTTTTGGTTAAAGGATAAATGAAAACATGAGCGAATTTTCAAAGATTGAATTGGAGCAAAAGGTTGAAGAAGCAAGAAAAGAAATTGAATATTACAAAAGAATCTCAGAAGAAACCGGCAACCTTTTCTTAAGAGAAACGGAAGCATTATCAAAACTTATTCTCTGGCGCAAGCAGGCCGAGGAGGCGCTTCGAGAGAGTGAGGGAAGGTTTAAGTTCCTCGCGGAGAAGATGGCCGATATCATCTGGACTGTAAATCGGGACTTTCAAACCACCTATGTGAGTCCCTCCATAGAGAAGATACTTGGTTTTACACCCGAAGAACGAAAACGGCAAACCCTGGAGGAAATGATCACTCCGGCATTCCTGGATAAGGTCCGGATGATGTTTCTGGAAGAGTTACGGCGCGATGAAGCGGCTAACGCTGACCCGGACCGGCATGTCACCATTGAGGTCGAATATTACCGCAAGGATGGATCTACCGTCTGGATGGAGAACACCGTAAAAGCAATGCGTGACAATTCGGGCGCAATTGACGGGTTGTATGGTGTCTCGCGTGATATTACCGAGCGAAAAACAGCAGAGCAAGAGAAGACCAGACTCCAGTCTCAACTCCAACAAGTACAAAAATTGGAATTCCTGGGCACACTCGCAGGCGGCATTGCCCATGACTTCAACAACATCCTGGGGATAATAGTGGGTAATACTGAACTGGCAATGGATGATGTTCCGGAGTGGCATCCGGCAAGGCACAATTTGGAAGAAATTCGTACTGCCAGCATACGCGCCAGAGATGTGGTCAAGCAAATTCTGGCCTTCAGCCGCAAAACTCCACAGAAAATGAAACCGGTTAAAATTATTCCAATTATCAAAGAGTCTCTCAAGTTCTTGCGATCTTCAATTCCAACGACAATCCAAATTCACCAGAATATTTCAAGCGAGTCTGATACCGTTCTTGCAGACCCGACACAAATAAATCAGGTCTTCATAAATCTTTGCACCAATGCAGTTCATGCCATGGGAGAAAAAGGGGGTGTTCTGGAGGTTAGCCTTGAAGATATTGAATTAGATGCATGTTCTTCGATGGATTATTGTGATTTATCTTCCGGGAAATATGTAAGACTGACAGTAAATGATACAGGTCATGGTATTGAACCCAAGATCTTTAAGCGGATCTTTGACCCATATTTTACAACCAAAGGCGTCGGTGAAGGTTCAGGAATGGGGCTTTCTGTGGTCCACGGCATAGTAAAAAGACACGGCGGTGGTATCTCGGTAAGTAGTGAGCCGGGAAAAGGAACCATTTTTCATGTACTTTTTCCCTGCATTGAAGATGAGCCGGAACCGGAAGTTGAGATCGCTGTTAAGATTCCCAGAGGCAAAGAGAGAATACTTTTTGTCGACGATGAGAAGGCTATGGTCGATGCAATCCAACCGATGATAAAACGTCTGGGTTACAAAGTGACTGCGAGAACGAACAGCATTGAGGCCCTGGAGGCTTTTCGTGCAAATCCTGACAGATTTGATCTGGTCATTACCGATTTTACCATGCCCAACATGACAGGTTTGGAACTGGCTAAAGAGCTTTTAAAATTACGCTCTGATATACCTATAATTCTTTGTACCGGGTACAGCGAACATATAAATGAAGAGAAAGCGAAAAGAAGTGGGATTCGTGCTTTTGTTATGAAGCCTGTTGTTTTGGATGAAATCGCAAACACTGTCCGAAAGG
>CAZIIV010000291.1:0-3448 GCA_964539365.1 uncultured Desulfobacteraceae bacterium
ACATTTTTACCCCGTGAAACTTTTTTTCTATTTCACTGGGGCGATGTTGGACGTTTGATGTTCGATGTTCATCTTTTAGTGATCTCCCGTTCTCCATCACTCCTTAAAAGCTCTTTGTCGTCGGCAACCGGATTCGTTGATCTTCCGCTCCGTGTTGAGAACTCATCGATCCCCGGCAACAACCGATCCTTTCTCAACAACAAATCGTTCTTTGCCATCTTATCTACACCATCCGCCGTGATGGCATACCCTCCGGTATCGGTGCGCAAAATCCATCCCTTTTCCTTGAGATACCAGAGATGAAACTCCATGTGATGCTGGGGACACCCGAGCACTTTCTCAAATTCCATGACGCCCATCCCCGGATTCAACGCATCCTGTCTGCGTGCCACATATAGCAATGAAAGAATTCCTTGACGGATCCGTTCATCGTGCTCAAAACCGTCGGAGTCCGAAGCTTCTTCAACGATCTTCCATCTATCCGCACGCAACTGCTCGTATTTTGCATCAAAGGCCGCCCGTTTTTCAGGATCGGAAAGAACTTTATATGCTCTATGAAGTATGTTGAATTTTTCGGCATCCCCGGTTTCAGCATTATCGGGATGATATCGTTTCGCCAGTATTCGAAAAACCCGCTCGATCATCTCCGTATCGGCATTGGGACTTATCTGTAAATCTTCATAGTAATCATTAATGGGTGCACTTACCATAAATCAACTCCTTTGATTTTTTATCACGTTATACAATCGCTTCGCGATTCTATACAACGCCTGCCCGCAACGCTCGCGCTTGCGAGGCGGGCGGGCGGCTTCGCCGCTTTAAAAGTGGTAACATTCCTTCAACAGCTTTTGCGTCGCAGCGCTGACCTTCAGGCGTTTAACGTCCCTAAATGAAGCCCAACATACGTCAGTGGCATCATCTCCGGGTCTGAGTTCTCCGCTCACATAATCGGCCGCCAGGTCCACAATGACATAGTGAAACAGAATTGCTCCGTTTGCGTCACGTTCAATTACATCAAATGTATACACAGGTTCTCCGGCCTGTATGGTCAGACCGGTCTCTTCACGTATTTCCCGTTCTGCCGCCTCTTGAAGGGTTTCTCCCAATTCAACGCATCCTCCGGGAATGGTCCAGTGGTTTTCAGCGGGCGGTTTGGCACGCAGTACCAACAAGACCTTGCCTTTATTAAAAACAACGGCACCCACCGCCACAAGCGGAAGATTGGGATAAGCACCGCTGGGTATGGTTTTCGGGTGTTCCATCGGCTATTCCATGGGTAGGGTCATTCCCTGTGTTTAACATCTTCAATTCGTTGACAGACGGGATCTATTTCCGGAAAATATGTCTCCAGTTCCCTGCCCTCGAGATTATGCATGAAAACAGCATGCAGATAGGGGATTTCGGCAATCACCGTTTCATGGTCTATATGTTTATGCATGGTATCCAGTGTTTTTTCATCAACCTTGTTGAGTACAAAAAATATTTCAGCCCCGGCTTTTATTGCCATATCACGCATTCGATCTGCGATCCCAAAGGATTCAAAACAGGGATCCACCACTCCGATGATCATATCGCATTCCCCATCCACTCCGCGACCGAAATGCTCGATGCCGGCAGAAGTATCTACGATAACGATTTCATTTTCTTTAAAATCGAGTTTCGACAAAACCATTTTTGAAAGCACTCCCATGGGGCAGGCACATCCTTCTCCAAAATGATGAATCTTTCCAACAACCAACAGCTTGATTCCGTTAGATTCGGAAATACAGTCCCCTGGAATGTCATTGATGCGTATCCTTTCCTTAAAAGGAACGGCATCTAATGTCTGGGGGAATGCCGATGCCGTCATTTTTCTGAACCCCTTTTTACCGCCCAGACTGTCCATTAATGAAACAGGGTGCGAAACGCCAAGCAAACGGTGGAGGCCATAATTGGATTCATCGGCATCCACCAGTAATACATGGTACCCCCGATTTTTCAAACCCCTCGCGATAAGTGCCGATAGGGTACTTTTTCCGCTGCCGCCTTTGCCACAGATTAAAACTTTCATATACGTCTTCCCTATTCCTTTTTCTTTTCTTCCGCCATTACTCTGTCCAATTCTTTTTGCATGGCCACGGGAAATCTATCCATGGCTTGCTCTAAATTCCCGGCATCAAGAATGGTCTGAAGTAATACCGGTCCGGATGGCGACATCAACTGTGTCTGTGCCATAAAAAGGGGATCTCGGCTTTCATCATCAGACCCATCCGGTTTTACGGGTATGAGTCGCCTTATGGCGGCAACTTTGATATCGGTAAAGGATTCCTCACGGTAAAGATTATCTCGGTTAACGGTAAAATCGATGGTGTGCTGCGGGTCATTAATGGGCATATCTATCTCCTTTTCATGATTTTGTTTTGAACCATTCGTTTATGTTTTTAAGTTGATATCAAAAGTATTATTACTTGTCCATACTTATCCCTGGTCAATAGGGAAACACCAAAATCAACTCTAACTGATTCAGATATAGGCGATTTGCTTTTACGGATACGGCAGTAAAATCCCAAATCACAATAGTCAAATTACAAACAATATCAACATTACAAATTCCAATGGTCAAAACATTTCAATCGCTTATTGGATATCTCGCTCTTATGCTTGTATATCGATTTTTTGCCATAACATGTACAAAGTTTACAACTAAGTGCCTAAGTTATCCGGGGAAGGTTCTTCATAATCACAAGAGACCGTTGGGATTTTAGATGCGGAAGTCTATACTTTTTCAATACCATGTTAAAACTGCTCATGCATTTTCCATTTATGTCACGCGGTTTCTCCAACAGTGATCGCGCGGATTCTATTTCTTTATCGGTTATTTTCCCCTTCATGGCCATAATAACTCCATGTTTTGCGAGTAACGGCAACGATATTTCAACGAAAGTGACCATGGAAGATAATGCCCGGCTTATGATAACATCATAAGCAGTATGAACGCCGCAATCCTTAGATACATCCTGAGCTCTGACATGGTACGCCTCAATATTGGTAAGACCGAGCCTTCTGATCACATGTTTTAAAAAACTGATCTTTTTCCTGGAGGCATCAATTAGCGTAACCGATAAAGACGGTATCATAATCTTAAGGGGAATCCCGGGAAATCCGCCGCCCGACCCCACATCCAGCAAAGAGGTATCCGGAGGAATAAACAAAGCCGGAGCTATGGAATCCAGAATATGCTTTACCGCAATCTCCAAAGGATCGGAAATTGCAGTCAGGTTGGTCTTTTGGGACCAGTTTAAAAGTTCGGCAGCATGGATTGTAAATTGATCTATTTTTTCCCCGACGATCTGAATGTCAAGATCTTTGGCGCCGTCATATATAACATTTTTCCATTTTGTTGAGCCGATCTTCATACCCAATGAGCCATTCTCCATTTTTGTTGACCTGAACCTTGCAGATTGATATT
>CAZIIV010000292.1:0-1885 GCA_964539365.1 uncultured Desulfobacteraceae bacterium
AGGCCAATTGTGAGCGAAGCGAACTAACCTGGTTGCCGGCAGGGTGCAATTTTAAAATAAATTTTGTGCCCTTATTTACTTCACTTTGTAACTTAATTGCTCCTTGATGGCGATCCATGATTAAGTGTACCAGGCTGAGCCCAAGGCCGGTGCCTTTGCCGGTTGCTTTGCTGGTAAAAAACGGTTCAAATACTTTTGACAATGCGTCCTCGGGGATTCCATTTCCGGTATCTTCAAATTCTATCACCGTCATTTTATCTCCTATTTTGAAATAATCATTTTCTCTGTATCCGATTTTATCCTCTATATGCATGGCTTTCTCAGGCTTGACCGAAATTCTAATTTCACCTTTTTCTGACATGGCATCGATTCCATTATTCAAAAGATTCATAAATACTTGCTGGAGCATATTTTTATCGGCGTTAACTTTCATGGATTCTTGATAATAATTTCGTTCTATTTTTATTTTTTTCAGATTAACCCTGTGTTCGATTAATGTGATGGTATCATCCAGTAAGTCGCAGACATTTACCGGCTCGAATTTTAACTCGGATTTTCGTGAAAAATTTAAAAAATCAGTAATAATTTGATCTGTTCTTTTGACAGCCTGCTTTATTTTCTCGATCGCTATTTCGGAGTTCGGGTTTTTGTCGGGTAAGGTGTTGCCAAGAAATTCCACGCCCATTATGATAATCTCTAATGGATTTCTGATTTGATGGGCCAGACCGGAAGCCAACCGGCCTAAAGCCGCCATTTTTTCATTTTGTATGAGTTGGCCTTGAGTTTCTTTGAGTTTGTTATAAGTATTTTTCAATTTATTTTCCGTTTGCACTCGGCTGGTTATATCCTTTGAGACTACGGAAACAGCTTTTATTTTGGTAGAATCGGGTTCCTGAATAGGGCTTAGCGTTCGAAGGACCCATTTTTCCAATTTTTCGTTGTAAGCTACATACTGTATTGCCCTATGGGATTTAAAAACCTTATCCACGTTTTTTGTAAATTCTTTTGTTTCATCAATGGAATGAAAATTACTAAAATTTGTTCCCACAATCTGTGTTTCCGTTACACCATGTTCCGATAAAAATTTGCTGTTTGCAGACAGATATCTGCAATCCTTGTCCACCATGTATATGGAATCATCCGTAGATTCCACCAGGGAACGGTATTTTTCTTCCGAGGCTTTGAGGCTTCTGGATTTATCCTTAACTAGAATATCCACAATATAGCCGAAAAGAAGGGCGATAATAATGATAAACGGCAATCGCAGGGCATAACCGATGGCCATATCTCCCGCAAAAAGTCCCTTTTGGAATAGAATCCATCCGTAAACAAGGACAAAAACAATGGAGTTTAACATTAGATATTTTAAACTGATGCTCATAGATGACAGGCCCAGAATCAGAAAATAAACGAGGTAAAAATCAGTGCCGGAATTAGACAAATACATGCCCAGACAGATCATGACACTATGGAAAAATATCAAATAATAGAATATGGTTCTTTCAATAAAATACCGGGTTGGAATATAGAGGATAACAAGGTTGCTCGAGAGATAAAAAACCGTGAATATCTGTGACCAAATGATCAGGTTTCCCTTAGCCTGTCCGAAGATTGTCAGATAGGAAGTAATAATTGTAACCATCAAATGGATATAAAAAATTTGTTTTTTTGTTATACTTTCAACATACCCTTTGATTTTTTTTCTTTTGGACTTTGAAAACAACTCTCTTTGTTTTTTCAGATCTGCATATAACCTGGCGATATCTTCAGCGTATTTTATGAGCTGTTTCTGGGTTTCCGGATCAAATGTTTGTTTTTCTGTCATAAAATGCCTCACCCATACAACCCGGCCTCTCTCCGAGGCGTAGGATCGTAACTCTACGAG
>CAZIIV010000292.1:1985-3413 GCA_964539365.1 uncultured Desulfobacteraceae bacterium
GTTGAAGGTGGATTTACGATAGGTCGGCAGCCCTGCATTTATCGGGCTTTGAGCACTAAATTTCGGAACTTTTCTTCATCTTGATCTCGTTTGCTCAAGGTAAAATCGAACAGTGAACTATCCCCGGTCGAACCCGTTTCTGATTTTATTTTTAAAATTTCATCTATATTTTCAAAAAATACGTCTACCAAATCAGGATCAAAATGCTGTCCGCGCTCTTTTTTAATAATTTCAAGAGCAATTGCCAAAGGATAGGGCTCTTTGTAAGGGCGTTTGGATGTAAGGGCGTCAAAAGTATCCGCAAGGGCAACAATCCTGCCGACCAGGGGAATATTATCCCCGCAAAGGCCCTGGGGATATCCTTTGCCGTTCCATTTTTCATGGTGGGAAAGTGCTATCCTCTCAGCAACCTGTAATATTTTTGCGTTTGAATTGCTCAGAATTTTTGCTCCTATGTTCGTATGCATCTTTATTAGATCAAATTCTTGATCTGTCAATTTCCCTGACTTAAGCAAGATATGATCAGGGATTCCGATTTTGCCCACATCATGCATTGGAGCGGCATATCGTATGCTTTGGACTTCATCCGGCGGCAATCCCAGTTTTTCGGCCAAGAGGGCGCTGAGACGGCTCATACGAACGATGTGGTCGCCGGTGTCTTCATCTTTGTACTCGGCGGCTATCACAAGTCGATGAATCGTATCCAAATAAGCATCCTGTAGTTCCCGATAGGCAGCTTTTAATTCCGAGACGTTTTTGTTCAGGTCATCCGCATATTTTGTAAGCTGCCGATTGGCTGCGTCGAGATCTTTTTGTTTTTGTTTTGCGGTTTTGCGAGCCATAGCAAGATCTTCGGCATATTTTTCCAGTTGTTCGGCAATAGAATAATCGGGAAAGAAGTTGTTTATCTCCATGAACGTGTTCCTTATATGTTAAGGTTTATCCCAAAACCTCTTCCACCTTCCTGATCAATTCCAGAGGACTGAAAGGTTTGGTAAAATAATCGTCCGCACCGGCATCCATTCCTTTTTCTACATCTTCCTCATCGTTTTTGGAAGTTAACATGATTATGGTGCATGCTTTGGTTTCAGGGTCGTTCTTTAAAATCCGTGTGGCTTCAATCCCGTCTATTTCCCCGGGCATTACGATGTCCATGATAATGAGGTCGGGTGTTTCAACCTTCACAATCTTAATGGCGTCTTCGCCGTTTTTTGCTTGAAGGATCTGATAATCTTCAACCCTGAGAGTAACTTCCACCAACTTTCTAATTTCTACATGGTCATCCACGATGAGAATCTTTTTCATTATTTTTCCCTCCATTTTATCGAACGGGAATTATTTTTCTAATATTCGATCAAAGATTTTCAACCAGTTGCAATGGGAGCATTACCGATTTGTTAAAATGGTTTTCAACCATTAACTTATTCA
>CAZIIV010000293.1:0-3400 GCA_964539365.1 uncultured Desulfobacteraceae bacterium
GACTGACTGTTTGAAGGGCTTTAGCACGCGTTAGCCCGAGCCGAATGAAATTATGACTAAAAAAATCAATGAGATCATTTAGCAGAGAATCGTTCTTAATAACTTTGGCACGGCTCGGTCTTACGGGTGCTTAAGCACAAGTTTCAGTCGGTTGGAAAGAGATATGCGCCGTCGTGGAGCATTCTCCCTAAAATGCGATTCAAATGCGTTTGCCCTATCCGTTTTAAGTGTAATGAGTTTTTATCCAGGACTGATATTCCCCGCTTTTCACCCGCTCGACCCATTTCCGGTTATCCATATACCATTGAATGGTATCACGAATTCCGGTTTCAAGGGATTGTTTGGGGCGCCAGTTCAAGTTTTTATTTAATTTGCTGAAATCGATGGCATATCTCAAATCATGGCCGGGCCGGTCCTTTACGAAGCTAATGAAATCCCTTCGGGAACGGCCGTCGCTCAACGGCTTCTTCTCATCCAAAATATCACAAATCATTTCCACGAGTTTTATGTTCTCCAACTCGCTGTTGCCTCCGACATTATAGGTCTCTCCCACCGTTCCGTTTTTCATGATCGTCCAGATTGCAATGCAGTGATCTTTGACATACAGCCAGTCCCTGACATTTCTGCCATCTCCGTAAACCGGCAATGCTTTTCCTTCAAGTGCATTTAGAATGATCAGGGGAATGAGTTTTTCCGGAAACTGATACGGCCCATAATTATTCGAGCAATTGGAGATGGTCATGGGCAGACCATAGGTTTTGTAATATGCCCGCACCAGATGATCTGAAGCGGCCTTTGAAGCGGAATACGGGCTGTTGGGTTTATAGGATGTGGTTTCCTTAAAATAGCCTTCCCTGCCCAGGCTCCCGTAAACCTCGTCCGTACTGATATGATGAAAGAGGATCATGCGATTGCGGTGAGTTCTTGCGGACTCTAATAGATTAAACGTTCCCATAATGTTGGTCCGGATAAATGCATCAGGTTTTACGATGGACCGGTCCACATGAGATTCTGCGGCAAAATGACATACGCTGTCGATGCCATAGCGCTCAAATATTTCAGCCATCCGGGTTCCATCGCATATGTCGGCTTTGATAAACGTATACCGGTCATTATACTCTTTCTCAATATCAGCGAGATTTTCCGGATTGCCCGCGTAGGTCAGTTTATCAACATTTACGATCCGTCCGGCAAAATCCGACTCCTTTAAAAGATACCTGACAAAATTGGCCCCGATAAACCCGCATCCCCCGGTAATCAACATATTTTTCATATTCTCATTTTCCCCTGACTCGACAATCGCTTAGGTTTCCCTTCATTATCTCGGCCACCAATTCTTCTCCGAAACCGGAAATAAACTCATCGATGTCATCCCGCCATTGAGACATAATATTGATTCCTTTTTCCTTGAGATGCCGGTTTTCCAGAATGGAATTTCTCGGCCTTTGTGCGCGGGTCGGGTATTCCTCGCTGGTACAGGGTACTATATTATGGGGCACTTGCATTTTGTTAAGAAAATATTCGGCCAATTCGAACCAAGTGCAAAATCCCTCTCCGGTGGCATGATAAATTCCCCCGTTGTCGGCATAAATTATCCGCTCTATTTGAAGTGCCAGTGCATAAGACCATGTAGGCGAACCATACTGATCATTCACCACTCTGATGTCACCCGCCGGGTTTTTCAAAGCCAGTCTAAGCATGGTTTTTAGAAAATTGTAACCGGCCTTGCCATACATCCATGCCGGCCTCACGATAACATGTCGATCCGATGCCCTCTGAACCACTTTTTCGCTTTCATATTTGGTTTTCCCGTAATATGAAACCGGATTGGGCTGATCGGTTTCCACATAAGGCTCCGGTATTTTTTTTCTTCCGTCAAAAACATAATCCGTGGAAATATGGACCAACAGACCATCATATTTTTCCAAGCACTTAACAAGATTTTCCGTACCCGTTACATTAACGTTCCAGGCCAATTTTTTTTCAATTTCACAATGATCCACCTGAGTATATGCCGCACAATTGATGATGATGTCCGGCATGAACTTTTGGACCAGGGCTTCCAGATCAGGCCGTCGGGTAATATCCAGTTCGTCTAAATCAATGGCCAGCACTTCATGGGTCTCACGAAAAACACGGACGCAGTCCGTACCCAACTGCCCCTTACCCCCTGTTACCAAAATCTTCATGATATTTTGCCTCCTGCAAATGACATTTTACATATTTACCAAAGCTATAAAAAAAAGAAAGGGAAAATCGCAAAATATAACTTGATACGGACAAATGATAAGGTTTAAAAACAAAAATTACCTTTACATTCTGTAATGAGCTGTTTAAAAAAAGAATTTTTAAGTGTCAACATAACCCCTCTGCCCCGCCGTCCGAACAGGAAAAGCCCGGCGGGGATAGAAATGGACCCGCAGTCCGCAATACCCGGCAAATTACGCTATGTCTTCTTCATTGGATATTCTTGTAGATCAATATGTAAACTATCTTGTATTCGAAAAAGGACTTTCGGAAAAAACCATAGAATCGTATAGCAGCGACCTTGTCAGACATCTTGATTTTTTAAAGCAAACAGGGGTCAAAAAGATCTCCGATGCCGACACTCCATTGATATTAAAGCACCTGATTGCCTTGAGAAATGCCGGTCTGGGATCAAAATCATGTGCAAGGCATCTCATCACGCTAAGGGGATTTTACAAGTTCCTGGTCCAGGAAAAAATAATCGATTATGATCCTGTAAGGTTGATAGACCTGCCCAAAAGCGGTCTTAAGCTTCCGGATGTTCTGAGCGTTGCAGAAGTAGAACTTCTTTTAAAAACGCCGGATACGGACACGCCCCTGGGAAAAAGAAATGCAGCCATGCTCGAACTTATTTATGCGGCCGGGTTGAGGGTTTCCGAACTCGTGAACCTGAAATTACTGGACGTAAACCTTGAAGCCTGTTTTGTACGGGTGTTGGGTAAAGGTTCAAAACAAAGAGTTGTTCCCATGGGTATGTGCGCAAAAGAGAAAATCGACGATTATATAACTGCTGCCCGCCCGCTGCTGTTAAAAAACCAAATGAGCCCATATCTGTTCATCGCCAGAGCAGCAAAGCCCATGACCCGCCAGGGATTCTGGAAGCTGTTGAAACAGTATGCCCGGCACGCAGGGATTCAAAAAAAAATCACGCCCCACAGTTTACGGCACTCTTTTGCCAGTCATCTTTTAGAGGGCGGCGCCGACTTGAGATCTGTTCAGATTATGCTCGGCCATGTTGATATTTCCACCACCCAGATTTATACCCACATTGCACGGGAACATCTCAGGCAGATGCATGAAAAGTATCATCCCAGAGGATAGTGTCCATCCATAAACGGCATCTTTCGGCCCCCGGCGGCGTTCTCGCTCGTTT
>CAZIIV010000294.1:0-3399 GCA_964539365.1 uncultured Desulfobacteraceae bacterium
TCTCGACCCTGACACCTGAAACCTGACACCTTTTCCCCAAAGCTAAATACGTAGCTCAGACGAACATGAATTTTCATATTGCCAACAGCCGTGATTCAAACCCCACCAAGCATAAAGGACCTGAACAGGTATTTTGGCAGCATCCTTATATTGTATATATTTTGAGCTTTTCCTGCCATACTATATATAGTAACGTTATCAAGCAAACCACAAAATAAACAAATTAATTTAAATTTATCTATAATTATATATAAAAGTCCTTGAACTTGACTATAATTTAAGGTAATATTGTTTAAAATTCGGATTTATTAATAAATTTTATCTCCAGTAGATATTATAAATTTACTTATCATGCTTTATTTTGTATAAGAGCTGTTGAATGAAAAGGAATTCTGTAAAAAAAATTAGAGAGTCTTTATTGATGAGCAAGACCGAACTTGCCAGAAAGGCAAACGTATCTCCGATAACGATTGCACGCATAGAAAAAGGCATGCCGTGTCGCCTGGAAACTCAACGAAAAATTATTCTGGCCCTCGGTTTCGACCTTTCTGACAAAAACAAAATATTCGGCGATAAATAGTATATCATGATTTTTGGAAAAAAAACTCATCTTATCGGCCTTGATATCGGTTCCAGAACTATAAAGATTGCTGAAGTAGTTGATAAAAAAACAACTCAGATCTTTAAAAGTTTCCACACGATTAATATTGAACCGGGATTAATAGAAGAAGGTACGGTTAAAAATCCTGAAGCTGTTTCTAAAGCTATCCGTGAACTTTACGCAAAAGCAAAACTGAAAGAAAAGAATGTTGCCATCTCCATCGGGGGATATTCGGTAATTGTCAAAAAGATCAATGTGCAGAACATGACGGACGATGAACTGCAGGAGACGATCCATTTTGAAGCGGAACAGTACATTCCGTTTGATATTAGCGATGTTAATCTGGATTTTCAAATACTAGGGGAAAGCGGACACAACCCAAATATGATGAATGTTCTTTTAGTTGCAGCCAAAAAGGAAATGATTAACGAATATATCAATCTGGTCCAGATGACCGGGCTTAACCTCTGCGTAATAGATGTTGATGCGTTTGCTCTCCAAAATATCTTTGAATTTAGTTATGATCCGGGAGATGAAAATATTGCCCTTATTGATATTGGAGCCAGCAAGACCTCATTGAATATCCTGAAAGATAATTCTTCCGTATTCATGCGTGATGTTTCGCTTGGATGCGGACAAATAAACGAAAAAATCGCTTCCCTTGTGGAGTGCTCTTTAGCAGAAGCCGAGGAGATTAAACACGGCGGACAATCAGAGATTATTTCTTTCCAAGATCTGAGCGGCATCATTTCATCAGCGGTAACCGACTGGTGCACTGAAATAAAACGCGCGCTTGATTTCTTTTACTCTACATTTCCTGAAGATCAAATAACAAAGATTATTCTTAGCGGTGGTGGTGCCAACATTAAGGAGTTTCGCCAACTTCTGGCGGCGGAAACATCAACCGACGTCGAAATTATAAATCCGTTCCGAAACTTTTCCATTGACAATAAAAATTTTGAGTCTTCTTATCTTGAGCAGATAGCCCCCCAGGCTGCAATATGTATGGGGCTTGCAATAAGAAAAATTGGTGATAAATGATTCGAATCAATCTGCTGCCTTATCGAGCAGCGCGTAAAAAAGAGAACATTCGCAAACAAATCGGTATATTTTTTCTCTCATTATTAGTTGTTGTTGCTGTTTTGCTTTTCTATAATATGAGGTTGCAGAAAACAATTGATGTTTTAAATACAAAGATTGCAGAAAATAAAACCATGTTGGCCAAATTTGAAAACCAAGCCAAAGAAGTGGATAGAATAAAAAAGGCCTTTAACAATCTAGAAAACAAGACAAAAGTTATCAGGAATCTTGAGACAAAACGGAATGAAGCCGTCTTTCTGCTGGAGAACATGACAAAGCTGGTTGCTGAGAACCCGTTAATTTCCGAATCAGATGTATTGGCAGAAAAGGATAACACTCCGGTTAAGCGATTATGGTTTACTAATTTTGAAGCAAAAGGAAACAATATCGTCATCAAGGGAATTGCCATGGATAATAAAACGGTAGCCGATTTTATGACCCGTTTAGAACGTTCAAAACTTTATAAAAATGTAAATCTGATCACCCTTCAACAGCAAAAAATAACCAAATTAAATCTGAAAAGGTTCGACATTAATTGCGATAAAGTTTCTTTGAATAAATCGGAAAGTAAAAATTAAAAATTGCTCCGGATAGAGCAAAAAAATGAAAAAGATTGATATTTCCAAATTCACGGGGTTTTTCTTAGAAAAAATCGATAAAATCGGAAAGCTTTCAAAACTTTACAGAGTTTTGATATGTTTTGGGATTTTCTTGGTGCTCTTTGGTCCCTTTTTTTATTTTTTTTATCAGCCTAAAGTTAATAAAATTGAGAAATTAAAAACCGAACAAGAAACTCTGGAAACAAGGGTTGCCAGGGCAAGAGCAAAGGCGAGACAGCTTAAACATTTTCAGGATAAGCTGGAAAAAGCAGAAACGGAATTTAAAACGGCCGTGAAAAAACTTCCCGAGAAAAAAGAAATTCCTTCTCTACTGTCAAGCATTTCCCAATCCGGTCGGGATGCCGGCCTGGACTTTTTGTTATTTGAACCCAGAGGAGAACTCACCAGAGAATTTTATGCTGAAATTCCTGTATCCATAATAGTTACGGGTAACTACCATAAAACCGCACTTTTTTTCGACAAGGTTGCACGACTCCATCGGATTGTCAATATAGACGATATTAAAATGATCTCAGCAAAGGAAAGCGATGAACTGAGAACATCATGCACTGCCGTGACGTATAGGTTTGTGGAAACGAAATCCAAACAGGCCTCGAAAAAAGGGGGAAAAAAATAGCCGGAAATCATGGATAAAATCATCGCCATAATGCGCAGTTTCATCTTGCCTATCGGTGTCTTTTTGCTGCTGATAGGTTGTGATCAAAAAGCTGAGCCACCCCCAAAAGCCAAAAAGATTACCAAAAAAATCATTGTTACCCAAAAAGAGGCATCAAAACCTGTTCAGCCCAAAGAAACCGAGGCCACAAAACCTCAATCCATACAAGAAACCATTGAGCCCATGCCCAAAGCTGCATCTGACGTTTCAACGGAAGAAGTCGATGTTGCAAAAGAAAAACGGATTGCTTCAGTATCCACGACAACTGAAAAAATTGAACCACCGAAAATAAGCGATTTGTACAACCCTGAAGGAAAACTTGATCCGTTTGCACCATTAATTAAAGAAAAACCCGTGAATTTATCGGCTAAACATAGAAAAGCCGTTCGGCGCAAACCACTCACCCCCCTTGAAAGGTTCGATTTAAGCCAGCTTAAACTTGT
>CAZIIV010000295.1:0-3387 GCA_964539365.1 uncultured Desulfobacteraceae bacterium
ATGAATGATTTTCGATTTTAAGTTCATATGGCAGAATACATTATTCGATGTTCAATGTTCGATGTTCTATGTTCGACGTTCATCTTTTAAATGCCTTCAAGGTGTGGATTCCTCATTAAAATATCTTGAATCTGAATTTACACTAAGTCATTAGCCCTGAATTTAAGGCATGGCATAACGGAACGGGCGCATTACCAGTTTGTTAATTGCTATCCAAGACTTTTTGGTTTCAGGTGTCAGGTGTCAGCTAATTCGTTTCTTATTCCTGACACCTGAAACCTGACACCTGATTGCAAGGCTTTCGCTCAAAAAATGAATAAGTCAATGGGTGAAAACCATTTTAACAAATCGGTAATGCTCCCACGAGAACCGACTAACTGACACAAACCCGGCGTATCTCGGTTGTATCGGTCAACCCTTGCAGCACCTTGGAAACACCGTCTTGTACCAGAGTGGTCATACCTTCTTTGGATGCCTGGGCAAAGAGTTCCTCGGGAGAAGCCTCTTTTTTGATCATTCTTTTTATTTCTTTTGTTCCTTCCATCAATTCATGAATTCCGAGTCTTCCTTTATACCCGCTTCCGTAGCACTCGTCACACCCCTCGGTCTGGTAAATAAAGGTTTCCGGAGTAAGTTTATGACCGGAAGCATCAAAACTCTCTTTGCCGTAAAGCTTTTTGATTACAGTAATGTCTTCGTCTGAAGGGTGATATTTTTTTTTGCATTTTGGACACAGCACCCTTGACAGCCTTTGGGCCAGCACCGCTTGAAAAGCATCTGAAAAATTAAGCGCATTGATGCCCATGTCCAGCAGGCGGGTGACGGTTTCCGGTGCATTATTGGTATGCAAAGTCGAAAATACCAGATGTCCGGTGAGTGATGCCTCAACCGCGATGGAGGCGGTTTCTTTGTCTCGCATTTCGCCGATCATAATTACATCGGGATCGGCCCTTAAAAACGCTCTCATGATTCTTGCAAAATCAAGACCGATTTTGAACTGGCATTGAACCTGCCGCAGGCCGAGCTGGGTAATTTCCACGGGGTCTTCCGCAGTCCATATCTTTATCTCGGGTTTGTTGATATATCCCAGAGCTGAATGAAGCGTGGTGGTTTTCCCGGACCCGGTGGGTCCTACAACCAGAAAGAGTCCGGTGGGTTGGGAAATGACATTTTTAACGATGTTGAGGTTTCTGTCATTTAATCCCACATCGTCGAGTTTTCTGGCGCCGGCTTCGGCCAGAATTCTCAAAACCACGTCTTCATACCCGCCGACAGTAGGAAGTGTGGCAATTCGAAGCTCAAACGGTTTGATCCCCTTGCGCTTGAATTTGATTTTGCCGTCCTGGGGGAGCCGCTTTTCAGCAATATCAAGCCCACTCATAATTTTGATTCTTGAAAGAATAGCTCTGGAATGGGCAATCGGCACCTGCAAAAAATCCTGGCAGACCCCGTCGATTCTGAAGCGGATGCCGGTGGTCTTGGTCAAAGGGGACGGTTCGATATGGATATCCGAGGCATCTTTTCTGTATGCCGAAATAAGAATCTGATCCACCATTCGTACCACCTGGCTGGAGGATTCATCGAACTCTTCGACAATATCGTCGTCTTCATCTTCCTCAAACTCGATATCCGGTATGATGTCAAAGCGGTTCGCAGCATGGTCCTCGGCAATATCCCTGGTTTCATGCCTTTTATCAAAAAAGTATTTTATAATTTTTGCGATATCTTCTTTTATACCGACAAAATAGTTGATATTGTTTGTATATATCAGAGCCGCTATGTGATCGGTTTTAATAAGGTCCGTAGGATCATCAATCAAAATATTCACGGTCCCGCTTTTCATGTCCCAATTTAGAGGAACCCAGCTATACTGTAAAAGAAAAGATTGTTTCAGCTTGGTTAACAGTTCATAAGGCACCGGCATATCCGGATTAAAGGAGACAAAAGGACATTTGAAGAACAGTGAAAGGGATTTCCCAATCTTTTCCTTTTCTATCCTGTTCTGTTCCATAAGGACATATTCTACGCTCTTTTTTGTTTTTTTGGATATTGCCAGGGCATTTTGCAGCTGGGTCGTCGTAACCAGTTTGGATTCGATGAGGTAACTGTATCTGGAATCATAAGTGCGGCCGCTTTGGAGCAGTTCGGTCCGTGTATGCAACCCTTCATAACCCGGATCGATTTTTTTGACAGACTCGTAAAGTTCTATTGCAAGATCCGAATGACCTCGCTTTTCCATCTCGGCACCCAGTGCGAAATTAATGTTGGTCTTATCCGAGTCACTTAACTCTTTTTCTTTAATCAGATGTTCAATCTGATCGATAACCCTGGACGGCGAATGGATTGCAAACAAGCATTCTGACACGTCTCCGATGATTTTTTCAATTGGATACTCTTTGTCAAACAATTTTGTATATTCCTCCACAGCTTCTTTAAAGAGCCCCAGTTCCTTTAAAGACGATGCGCTGGTGAGAATTGCGGAAATTGTTTCTTCAGAGTCCGGAGTCTGACCGATATGGGAAACGTCCTGGTTAAATGCGAATGGATCTTCTTTCTCAATCCGTTCGATTTCCTCGTTTAACCGGGTAATTTTTTCCCGGATGTTTTTTTTGATATTCGGATCGAGTTCAGGAAAAACAGAAAGTATTTTTTCATATATTTCAAGGGATTCCGAAAAAAGTCCCTGGGATCTGTAAGTCTCGGCCTCTCTTATTTTCAGATCAACATCCATGTTTACAATTTTTCCTTTATTGAGTTGACCGTTAAAGATATCGCTTTCTTAACGGTTTCAACCACGTTAAACCCGGTTACGGTACTTGCTTCAAAAGAAGGTGCCAGTAATTGCTTGTTCAAGTCCTTTTCCAGTGTGTCATAAGATAAAAGGGGAATATCCTGTTCCGCCAAATCTCGTTTGTTATACTGAAAGACAAGAGGGGTCTGAAGAATATCTTTCCCAGCTATCGCCAGATTTTCTTTGAGCTCCTGTAGAGATGCGATGTTTAATTCCTGCCTGAGCACCATGGAGTCCGCCACAAAAACGATACCATCCACTGCTTTTAAGACCAATTTTTTAGTGGCATTGTATTTAACCTGGCCGGGAACCGTGTAAATTTGAACTTTGATATTATACCCTTTTACCCTGCCGATTTCCAACGGTAAAGAATCATAAAACAGGGCATTATCTTCATTTGTATCTATGGATGCCAACTTACCTTTGATCCGCTTTTCAAATTTGCCGTAGAGATACTTCAGGTTGCTGGTTTTCCCCGCTCTACCCGGACCGTAGTAAACTAATTTTACCTCAGCCTCCTTTTTATCCGGATTTATTAATGCCAAAACAGTTCCCTCTCACGGTTAAGCAGTTCGTAGAAAATCCAAGTCAACAAG
>CAZIIV010000296.1:0-3371 GCA_964539365.1 uncultured Desulfobacteraceae bacterium
AACGTTGATGCAGAACGTGCATAAAATCTGATTTTTTCCACCCGTTCGTCTTTTTGCCTTGTAAAAATCATGACAGGGACATATCAAAAATGATGGTAATAATTATCCCGGAATAAAATGAGATTTTTTCCGACGAATATCTTTTTACCCATTTCATCCCAAGGACGTTTTGGGTAATTTTATCTCTTTTTCATATCACTTTTACCCATTTCATCCCAAGGACCCCAGTTAAACAGAAAAGACAAATAGGTTTCACCCCGATGGAATAAACAAAAATAGATTTCATTGGGCAGGCGGGGTAGGCAGTATTCAAAGATACTTGACAACCGCTAATCTATGAAATACACTGTCATACAATAGAATTCAAGATAGTAATAAGCGAGCTCAAATATCATTCGAAATTTGTATTTCCTGTTTGCAGAGGTTAGGAGGATGCATGGGTGCCATTCAAAAAAGTTTGAGAATACCTCAAAAGACCGTCGAAGAAATAGAGCGAATAGCCAGAGAGTCCGGCCAAGCTTTTTCTTCCATTACAAAAGATCTCCTCGCGGAGGCCATAAAGATGCGTCGTTGCCCTGGTATTGTTTTTACTGACGGTGTGACCGGACGAAAGGCCAGAGTTGCAGGAACCGGTCTTGAGGTCTGGGAAATCATTGCAACGTATATAGGCGTAAAACAAAATGTTGAACGTCTTCAGAAAGCTTACCATTGGTTAACCGAGCAACAATTGAGGGCCGCTATAGGCTATTATACTGTGTACCGTGAAGAGATTGACCACCAAATCAAACAAAATGAATCGTGGTCGAAAGATACGATTATCGAAAATTATCCCCATTTGAACAGTAATTCCCAGTGAAATATTACTTAGACGAAGATCTAAGTCCGAAGATAGCTGAATTGCTCAGGAAGCAGAATGTTGATTGCATAAGTGCTCATGAGGTGGGAATGCTCCAAGCATCTGACGCAGAACAGCTTAAGTTTTCAGCACGCAATAGTAGATGTCTTATCACTAAAAATAGAGATGATTTTATTCGCTTAACTGTGCAGTTTTTTAATGAGCATTTACCGCATTATGGCGTGTTGATAATTCCGAATACTATACCGGGCGACCAGTTTTCACGAATAGCAGATGCACTTGCCTGCTATGTCCGTATATACCCTGGAGGAATGCAATCTTACACGATTGATTTTCTTTCTTCAAAAACATAAGAAGAAAAGGGGAAATAATGGGGACATCCTATATTCCTTCTGTCCCTCCAAAAAGACGGCGGGCAGGCAAGCATAAAGAGGAAGGACAGCGGGGCCAGGTCCTTGTGAAATGCATCCCGGTTAAACAGAAAAAAAATAGGTTTAACTGGATAAACTTCGTTCGTCTTCTTCGAAGGATTTCATTGGTAGGTTGGGGGCTGTCAGGGGCTATGAGGCTGGGAAGCATAAAAGCTCTGAGGCAAGGAAGTGAGGAGGTGAGCTCGCCATAGTGACGGCGAATAAATCGGCCCCACCAACGGCGGATAAAAGGGTGGGGAAAGATGATCAAAGACCAAAAAGGGATATCATTGCGTTAAAGCCCATGATGAGGCGGGCAGAATTTGAATATGGCCGGCTTCTGCTTCTATAGTTTCTTCCTGGTTCAACGTAACAATGGTGCCCTGCTTCAGGTCACATTCTTTCATGGCTTCTAAAAGTGCTCTTAACTCTCTTTCTCTCGTATCATGCCCTATCATATTCGAGCTCACCTGGATAAGTGATTTTCGACCGGTGCGGTCGGTTACCAGAAAATCTACCTCACGGCCCTTTTTAGTAATATAATATTCGATCATATCCGTAGATCGGCGTAACTCTAAGAATACAAAATTTTCCAGCAGGTGCCCCCAGTCAGATCGGACACTGCGTGAACAGGCCTTCACAAGCCCGGGATCGATGGCATAAATCTTTCTCGGATTTACCATGCGGACCCGCTCTGAGTGTGTGTGTATGTGTACCTGGAAAAACAGATAGGCATCAGAAAGATAGTCCAGATATTGGTGAAGGGTATTTTTGCCGCACCGAATACCCTGCGACTTCAAATCATTATAAAATTTATTGACACTGAAAAGACCTGCGGCGGCATTCAACAGGTGTCTGGTCATATAACGAAGCGGGATGATGTTGGATATCTGATGGCGCTCCACTATGTCACGCAGGATAACGACGTCCAGATAATCCTGAAGAATACGCACCCGATACTCGGCATCGATATTCTGAACTTCCGGGAATCCCCCTTCCAACAGGTAGGCCAACAGTCTATTTTCCAAAAGGGCTCGTTTTTTTGCACCGGGGCGTATGCCGGCGCCCGTATCAATGCCGGCGTGTTCTAGCGCTTCCAGATAACTAAAAGGGAATATCTCAGTGGCAATGGATCGCCCCCTCAAACTCGTGGCGATTTCATGACTGAGGAGTTTGGCTGAAGATCCTGTCAGGCAGATATGAACATTTTCAGTGTCCAATAAACGCCGTATAAATTGTTCCCATCCGGGTATGTTCTGGATCTCATCGAAAAACAGGGCGCAAGACCGATCTCGGAGTTGTGGATAGCGTCGGTAATAGACATCAGTTATTTGGCCCAGGTCAGACACCGTCATGGGAAGCAAGCGTTCGTCTTCCAGATTTAAATATAGTATCGCCTCCTTGGGTATTCCTTTTGAAAGCAAGTCTGATATAATTTGGAAGACAAACCATGTTTTACCCGATCTGCGCATCCCGATAACGGTATCAATTTTATTCGGCAGCCAGGGCAGTTTGATATGCCGCCGAGTGAATGTGGGCAGGCTTCGTTCGTGAAAGTCAGCAATGAGTTCTTCAAGTATGGATTCCATGTAGTATATTTAACCTAATGCCAGAGATAAATCAAGCGTTATATGTCTTTTTGTGAAAGATAAACAATGAGACAAATATAAAATATAGAGCAGTTATAAAAAAAGTAGGCGATTGGTGGATTGGCTGGTTGATCGATCTGCCAGGGGTTAACGCACAGGAAAGCACAGAATCAGAATTAATAGAATCTTTAAAAATCGGCGCACAAGAAATGTTAGAGACGGAAATTAACTTCGAACCCGATGCGTTCATAACTACAATAAGTATTCCTGATCCTGACTGGGCAGTTAACACTGAAAACTTGTAAAATATAATGGAGGAAGTTGATGCAGAACGTGCATAAAATCTGATTTGTGGTACAGAAGACGGAAGACGGTGGCGCCAGGCTAAGCCTGGGGCGTTGGAATAGACAGGCTGGCGAGCCTGCTTGAAATTCGCCATTGGAGTCCAGTGGGTTCGAATCCCACCCGGTAAGGGTTTGCCACCCGCCGGAAGCGAGTCTTGCCAGTGTAGGGAAA
>CAZIIV010000297.1:0-3356 GCA_964539365.1 uncultured Desulfobacteraceae bacterium
CTGGATCATAATCGTGTCATTTTAGAAGACATGGAACATAGTGATGATGAAAAACCCTGAACGACAATTATAATGACCCACCGACGACAATTACAAATGCACACATAAAATAGGTCAACTTTCTATCGATTGAGATTATTGATGTGGAAAAGTTGGCCATAGGATATCAGTGTCCTTAAGAAAGGAGGCACTGATATTGGGCGGAAAAATAACTGATCAACAAGTGAGGAAATTGATGGAGGAGATGACCAAAAAGCCGAACAAGCGCTTTGCGGCTATGAAAGCCGGTATGGAAAGGAGAACGGCTGCAAAATATTTGCAATCAGGGAAATTACCATCCGAGATGCCCCCTGTTGAGCGGGTGTGGCGTACGAGGGAAAACCCGTTTGAACCCCATTGGTCGGAGGTCGAAAACTGGCTCAAAAATGCCCCCGAGCTTGAGGCTAAATTTTTGTTCGATCATTTATGTGAAGAATATCCCGGAGCATACCAGGAAGGCCAGTTGAGAACCTTGCAAAGGCATATCAAGCAGTGGCGGGCAATAGAAGGCCCGGATAAAGAGGTATTTTTTAGCCAGCAACATTATCCGGGGCTATTGATGCAGACCGATTTCACCCACATGAATTCGCTTCGGGTGACCATCCGGGGTGAAGAATTTAAACATATGTTTTGTCATTGCGTATTGACCTATTCGAACTGGGAATGGGGTCGTATCTGTTTTTCAGAATCCTATGAGGCCATTAAGCTGGGGGTTCAATCCACTTTGGTAAAATTGGGCCGTGTCCCTTTAAAGCATCGAACAGACGGCACCACGGCCGCTACCCATATGATTGAAAAAAGCAAGAAAGGCAGACGCGATTTTAATGAAGAATACAAGGCCTTTATGGATCATTTTGGCATGAAGCCGGAAACGGTGAACGACCCCAATCATAATGCAGATGTTGAATCGTCTCACAATGTTTTAAAAAGACGAATCAATCAGCATTTGGTATTTCGTGGACCTCGGGATTTTGAAAGTCGCAACGAATATGAAGCATTTATTTTTAACATCATGGAAAAAGCCAACATCCTCAGAAGCAAACGGCTCAAAGAGGAGCTTGCCGTGATGAGAGAGCTACCGGTAAACCGGTTGCCCCTATACACCGAAACCGAGGAAAAAGTAAGACCGAGCAGTACGGTTCGGGTTAAAAAGAATGTCTATTCCGTTCCGTCTCGGCTTATAGGCGAAAGGGTGACTGCGCGGGTTTATGAGGACAAGGTCTATATTTTATATGCAGGCAAACTTCAATTGGAGGTGGAACGGTTGAGGGGCAGCGGGGGCAAAAGCATCAATTATCGTCATATTATCTGGAGCCTGGTGAACAAACCGGGGGCATTTGAAAATTACAAATACCGGCAAGAGCTTTTTCCAACGATTCATTTCAGGAAAACCTATGATGCGCTCAGAGACTGGTATAGCCCGTTTATTGCGAACAAAGAATATTTGCGCATTCTGTATTACGCAGCGACCACGATGGAGAGCGAGGTTGAAACCGCTCTGACTTTATTAATGGAGGGCGGCGCCATGTTCAGCTCCGATCATGTCAAGGAGATGTTGGGTGAAAAAAAACAAACGGCGCCGACAATGACGGCCCCTCGTGTCAATCTTGCCGATTACAACATTCTTTTGAAGGAGGCGACGTCATGAAAAATCATAATGGAGATCTTTCTTTGGACATGCTGTTGAAAGCCATGAAGTTGCCCACCATTCTTGAGCAATATCGAGAAGTTGCAGAACTGGCTGAACGAGAGGGATGGGATTTTGTACGGTTTTTAAAGGAACTGGTGACGATAGAGCTTGAGGGGCGGCGGAAAAGAAAATTGGAACGATTGCAGAAGCGATCGCGACTTCCCCAAGAAAAAACCCTGTCCAGTTTTGACCTATCCCGTATGCCTGTCAAAATCCGGCGAATAGTGCCGGAACTTTGCAAAGGCGGCTTTGTTGACAAGGCTGAAAACATTTTGGCGTTCGGTCTTCCCGGCAGAGGGAAAACCCATCTGATCTGCGCCATAGGCCATGAACTGATAAAGAACGAAATACCGGTGTTATTTTTCTCAACCCAGGAGTTGGTCTCTCAGCTTCTCAGAGCAAAACGCGATTATGAATTGGATCTTGCCATCAAAAAATTAGAGAAATTTCCGGTCGTTATTCTCGACGATATTGGTTACGTAAAGCAGAACCGGGAGGAGATGGAGGTTCTGTTTACCTTCCTTTCCGAACGTTACGAACGAAGCAGCGTGTTGATAACCAGCAATCTGGTCTTTTCTCAATGGGAACAAATTTTTAAGGATCCATTGACCACGGCGGCCGCCATAGACCGAATTGTACATCACTCTTTTATTTTGGAGTTGCCGGAATCGGTAAAGAGTTTTCGCATGGATGAGGCCTGCAGGCGGCTGGATATAAAGCCGCCTGATGGTGAAGGCTAAATTGATAAAAAATCGGGATGGTATGGCGCAATTGCCCGATTAAATATGAAAACAAATTTTGTTTTAAAGGAAAGGAAGAAAGAAAAATGGAAACGACGGTGTATAATCCCCAAAAAGGTCGACTCGAAACCATTGATGTGAATATTACAAAAAGCAATACAACTTGGTTCGAGGATTGTGTGCAGGATTATGATGTCTAGTCGATAACGGATATTAAAGGAGGTCTCGTGATTCGCAAACTCAGCGAGGCTTATCCCTTCTGGATATATGACATAACAAGATCCGATATCGGACACGATAAGCAAAGGGCAAAAGAAATTCATCGGATGTATGAATACAGCCCTGTGTGCAGAGAAGGACCTCAATTAAGCCCGGGGGCGGGTCAATTTTCGGTTGACATTACCAGGTGATCAAGAGTGAAATGATCTTCGGAGGAATCCGACCCGGTGGGCACGGCCGCTGCCGTTGATCGGCTGGTGCATCACAGTGTGATTCTTTAGTTCAACATTGAAAGTTGCCGGATTGGGGCGGCCATGAAAAATAGAAGCAAAAAATCTGATGGCTCGGCAACGGGCTCTAAACAGATAAATTTTGGGTAATGGTAATCTATGGACCGGGCAGAGATCGTTGCTTGTAAGGCATTCTGGCAAGCCATTTTTCCGACAAGTCAAAAATAGGAGAAGAAATATGAAACAAACCGTCTAAAACCCGCAGAAAAGAGACAAAACAGTTTGTCGTGGAATCCGAGCAGGTGAGACGGAGGGAGCCCGTAGGGCGACCGGAGTCTCACCTGGCATTGGAAATAGGATATTAAGATTGAAGGAGAGGCTGGTCTATAAAAGTGTGCATTTGTAATTGTCGTCAGTGGAAGTTTGTAATTGTCGTTG
>CAZIIV010000298.1:0-3326 GCA_964539365.1 uncultured Desulfobacteraceae bacterium
TATTAAAGATTAACTGTAAATTTGGCGAGTCGTAAGAAAATGTCAGGTTTTCAAACGCACAATTTTTATGAAGTAATCTCAATATATCGAAAGAAATGGCAAGGATGATATAACGATTAGATATTGCAACAAAGGCCGGATCTGCGATCTGGAATGGATATCACATCATCACCTGCCACCTGGAGTTGAACATGTCACAGCAATTTGGCATGCATAAAAAAGAATTTTAGAGCGGGTTGTCATAACAATTCAATGAGCATTATTTTCGAGATACCTCTATAACGTATCTCAATCTCATGTAAGATTAGGTACTTGCAAGATATCAAAGTTCTTTGAACACTCAATTGCTATCGCTTATTCTCAATATTAGAAGTTTGAAGACTGAAAGTTGGCACAATATTATGGTATCCGCTTTATTTATTTCAATTGAGGAATATTGGTCGAATCCCACACTGTTTTTTTTATTTGAACACTGGGCGCTTTCAAGGAGTGTGCACTCCTACACTATTCAAGAATCATGCAAGTATCACGAAACCACAAACCTTGCCATAGAAGGCCGTCTCTGACATTGTTCGCGTAACATTTCGTTTTTGTACGCTTAAATGCGCATTTTTCAATTTTATAGAAATAACAGATAATTAGTTTGCTTTCTCTCCAAATAAAGATTATTATAAATTTAATCCATTAAGTCCTCCTTAATCTGCGGGACGGTTTATTTCTGAAGGAAAAATCCATTTGTCAAGGTGGCACCCTCCAGTTTGCGACGTTGAAAATTTTTATGAAAGGAGGATGTTATCATGACCAATGGAACTGTTAAGTGGTTTAGCGACCGAAAAGGGTTCGGATTCATTGAGCAGGAAGATGGGCCAGATGTGTTCGTTCATCATTCAGCTATCAATGCAGACGGTTTTAAATCTCTCAATGATGACGACAGAGTTACCTTTGATATTGAGCAGGGACCTAAAGGCCCTGCTGCTGCAAATGTAACTGTAATTTAACCTTATGTTATAAGTAAAAAGGGCATTCTTTTAATATTGAGGGGATGCCTTTTTGTTTGGTTTTAAGTTATACTTTCACAATTCGCTATCATCAGAGTTGAATTTCGAGGAAATACAGAACAAAACGCTTCAGCAGTTACTCACCAAAAATCGGCTACTGGAATTTAAAACCATTTTTCAGGAAATTTTAAATATTGAACCTTTTGTGAATGCGAAGGAGCGCAACATTGATGTAATAAATGCTTTGAATTTTGCCATTTTCTACGAACTCCAAGGCAAAAGAGTTGCACAAGAAGGATTGAGGGTTGTTTTAAGATGGAGAAAAGATCGTTCAATTTGTTAGCATCCGATGCCATGTTTTAGCCCTCCATAACATCTTTTAAAAATCAACAAAATTCCTTATTGATCGTTTCAAATAAACCTTGTATGATTCATATAAACCAATCAAGGAATATGATATGCGAACTATATATTTATTAAGACAAACATCACCGTCGTCGTTGTGGGCGACATCTTTTGGAAGGAAAATGCGACCATGACTGATAACCGGATGGATCAGATATCGGTTTTTGCAAACAAATTGAAAGGGCGATTCAGGTTTTCCCAGCTTAATTTCATGAAGGGATATTTATTGGATAAAACAATTTTTTAAAACGAAAAGAGGCCAAAATGGGAGACAAGGGGAAAAAAGATAAAGGCAAACGCGAAGAACAGAAAAAAGGTAAGCACACACTAAAGGAGAAACGGAAGCAAAAAAAAAGATAAAATGAAATTGATTTGGGCAAATGGAAGATAAACGTAAAACAAAAAGTCAGCTCATAAGGGAATTGGTTGAATTGCGCCAACAGGTTGGTGAATTGGAAGCATCGAAAATTGAATGTGATCAGGCAAAGACCGAATTCGAGCGAGCACGTAAATATACAGATAGCATCTTGGATACATTGCGTGAACCTCTTCTATTGCTAAACGCAGACCTGAAAATACTCACCGCCAACCGCTCCTTCTATAATATTTTCAAAGTGCCGCTGAGGGAAACCGTTTGAAATCTCATCTATACTGCATGGGTTAAGAATCAAAATCAAAAAGGTAGCGGTTATGTCATCTGTTATTAAGTATTATGAGAGAATCGACTCGGTTGCCGTAATCGGCAATTATCTGCCCCGCCAGTGCGGTATCGCGACCTTCACCACGAATCTGGTTGAAGCCTTATCAGCGGAAGCCCCCGATATTTACTGCTGGGCGGTAGCCTTGAATGACAAACCCGAGGGATATCCATATCCGAAAAAAGTGCGCTTTGAGATCAACCAGAACAAATTGAGCGATTACAGCATGGCATCTCAATTTCTCAATATCAGCCAGACGAATATTGTCTGCGTGCAGCATGAATATGGTCTTTTCGGCGGTCCGGCCGGCAGCCATCTGCTGAAACTATTGGGTGATCTGCGCATGCCGGTGGTGACGACTTTACACACGGTTTTGAAGGACCCCGCGCCGGAATATCGTGCCGTCATGTGCAAGCTATCCGATCTTTCTGACAAACTGGTCGTGATGAGCCATAAGGCATCTGACTTCCTCAAAGAGATCTATGCCGTGCCCGAGGATAAAATTGTCTTTATCCATCACGGCATTCCGGATACGCCGTTTATTGATCCCAGCTTCTACAAAGACAAGTTCGGCGTGGAAGGCAAAAAGGTGCTGCTCACATTCGGCTTGCTTTCCCCAAATAAGGGCATTGAAAATGTATTGCAGGCGCTTCCGGCGGTCATCAAAAAACACCCTAATGTGACCTATATTATCCTGGGTGCAACACATCCGCATATTTTGAAATTGCACGGGGATGAGTACCGTATCATGCTGCAGCAGCTCGTGCGAAAACTCGATATCGGCGAGCATGTCATTTTTCAAAATCGTTTTGTTGAACTTAAAGAGTTATGTGAGTTTCTCGGCATCGCTGATATCTACGTAACCCCTTATCTTGAAGAAGCCCAGATTACCTCCGGGACCCTTGCCTATGCCATGGGCGCAGGCAAAGCCATAATTTCGACACCGTACTGGTATGCCACCGAGATGCTTGCCGAAGGCCGGGGCCGAATTGTGCTTTTCCACAATCCGGATGCCATGGCGGAACAAATCATCGACCTTCTGGATAATGATGTCGACCGGCACGCCATGCGCAAAAAAGCCTATACATTCAGCCGTGAAGCGGTTTGGAAGGAGGTATCCCGAAAATATCTCCAGGTTTTCAGTGAAGTGCGGCAAACCCGCACCCGGAGCCCCCGTCCCCGGCATTCCTATGTTGAAAACATCAAGGCCATCACGAATTTCGAG
>CAZIIV010000299.1:0-3289 GCA_964539365.1 uncultured Desulfobacteraceae bacterium
GGCATCGGCGGGGTTTTGGAAACGCATCATTATCTACCGTGGAAAACGCTGAAACGGAGACGGGATGCTGATTGCAACCACTATCCCCACGCTTACCTATATTGGCTGTTATGTGCTGTGCGTATTCATTATCAAGTAATTAAGTGTCATTATATTACTGCATGAATTTTTGTTTTTCAGAGGTAGGTGTCTTTCGTTAGTCTGAGCGGTACGTGTTGGAAAGCTCTTTTGGTATTTTTGGCTTGTGGATTGACATGGAGAGAATGCCAAATGTGCCTTATAACAGAAGGGATGGTTTCATGTGACTATTATTAAAAAACTATACTCTACCTAAAACATCCTATTTTACTGTAAAGCAATAATTTAATTTATATTAATTTCTACAATACCCGATAGTTATCAATAATTTCTTTCCCAAAAATATTCTGTGATATTTTTTTCAACTTATGGGTTGATCCCGTAATACTTAATCCTAAACCTTTAGAAATACATTGACCGACACATGATAGTACATTCGGCAAACCGATATGTGCTCATTATGGTATTTTGTCAACAAAAATAATTAATTTATCCACAATGTCATTATATAATTGACATTTTTATTAACTTTGTCAAAAAATTTTGATTATGGCAAAACTCACTGAAGTCTTCTGCATCAATAAAGATTGCAAGGATTATGGCGTGAAAAACCTGGGCAATATCCGAACAAGAGGCAGGTATGGTGTAAAAAGCGATAAGCTTCTTCTATACTGCCATACATGCGGCCAGCGATTTGCTTACTCCCGGTCCACTGCTTTTTTCGGCCTGCGTGTATCAGAGGATAAAATAACAAAGGTGCTCTCATACACTGCTGAAGGCGTAGGAATCAGGGAGACAGGGCGTAGACTGAATCTCAGCAAGGATACGGTGAACAGAATTGTATTCAAAACGGAAAGACATTGCGAAGTCGTTCTGACCAACCTGCTTAAATCCTTAAGAATGAGCGATAAGCAGATAGATGCACTCATCTCTTTTATTGAAAAAAGGAAGGTGTTAAAAAAGTAACAATCAGATGTATAGCACAATAACCGTTATTATATTATAGTCAATCATATAAGGACATTGTTAATATATCAGTAATATGGAAAGCTATAAAGAACTGGATGATTTTTTTTTCGCTATTTCAAAAATTGGCATCCCCAGAGAATAGCGTTTCTAACGGCCTATATCCTTGCTCTGATAAAAACCAAAAGCGTAAATTCCTCGGAGATAGCAACAGCGCTAAATCCATGCGCCAGGAAGGAATCCAATCAGAGAAGGATTGAGAATTTCTTTGCCCATCAGGATGTTTCACCCGAAGTGGTGGCCTTGCTGATCCTCTCCATACTACCCACCAAAAAGTATAAGATCTCCATCGACAGGACCAACTGGAAGTATGGAAAAAAGGATATAAACATTCTGATGCTATGCGTCAATTATATGGGAATAGGCATACCAGTGTATTGGATATGCCTGGAAAAGCGAGGAAACAGCAATACAGCCGAACGTATTGAATTGCTTGATGCCTTCATTTCGCTGTTTGGCCAAAAAAGAATAAAATACCTTTTAGCGGATAGAGAGTTTGTGGGCGAGGAATGGTTCAGGTATCTCAATAAAAGAAAGATACCTTTTTACATACGGATAAGAGAGAACTTTCACCTTCAGGACTTTGATGCAAAGTTGCAGGTAAAATTCCTTTTTGACAGGCCAAAGCCCGGTGTATACAGGGGAGGTAAAGTATGTGGTGTAAAACTCAATATAGTGGGCCGTCGCTTGTCAAAAAAGGAGCGCAAAGAGCAAAATGAAGAGATGCTTATCGTGGCAACCAATGCACCTGTTGGCGATCCGGCAGAAACATTAACAATGTACAAGCAAAGATGGGAGGTAGAAACGCTGTTTCGTGCTTACAAAAGAAAAGGATTCAACCTGGAATCCACCCACATCACCGATCCGGGCAGGATCCACAAGCTGGTTGCTCTTTTAAGCTTAGCCCTGGTGTGGTGCTATAAAATGGGTGTTAAATATGATGCTTGCTACGAACCCATTGAGGTGAAAAAGCACGGCTATAAACAATACAGCTATGTCAAGTACGGCCTTGATGTATTGTGTAATATCTTATTTGGCCTGACGATGAAAAGAACGGAATTTTCGAATGCTGTGGTTCTGTTTACCATGGAGGGTTTTGAGAATAGCTTGTCCGGTTGGCTCGAAAATTCAACATAGCAAGGACCTGAAAAAGTATAGTTCTTTTATATGATATTCTGTAATCCGTAAGGAAATGGGGTGATTATCTTCAATATCCTGAAATTGAATATGTTTGTTCTTCTCAGGCTGGTCTTTTTGGGGATATGACAGGATATAATCGAAAGATTTCTATGTAATCAGATCTATTTTGAATGGCTGTTTCAGCGAAGGGAGAAAAATGGTATATTGGTATCGGGTATTGTACAGCTACAATTTAAAATCAACACCACTCTCTTTCAGAGCTTTGTACTTCTCTATATCGAACCGGTAGAGGTAAGCACCTTTTTTTGAACCGGATTTATCTTTCTTATCCAGCTTTTCCAGCACATCTATGGCAAATATTTTTTTACTGAAATTCCGCTTGTCCAATTTCTGCTGGTAGATCGCCTCATAAAGTATTCTAAGCTGGGGGATCGTAAATTTTTCCGGCAGGAGCTCGAATCCAATCGGTTCGCTGGCGGCCCTACGTCGAAGTCGCTTCATCGCTTTGTCTATCATTATCATGTGATCGAAAACAACCTCAGGAATCGCATCAATCCGGTACCATTTTGCATCATAGTCATCGTTTCTTGATTCAAGAAACTCTGATTTAACAATAGTAAAATAGGCCACCGACAATACCCTCGCTCCCGGATCTCTTGCAGGATCTCCGTAAGTGTACAGCTGTTCCAGGTATATATCCTTCAATCCGGTCAGCTCATGTAAGATCCTTTTTGCTGCCGCATCAAGGCTCTCATTTTCCCTGAGGAAACCACCCATAAGTGAACGTTGGTCCTTGCCGGGTTCAAAATTTCTCTTAATCAGCAATACTTTCAGCCTTTCCCGGTCAAAACCAAAAATAATACAGTCGACAGCCACAAAAAATCTGTCCTCATTTTTATAAAAACTGCTCATCTATATAAATCCCTTATTTAAATAAAATGAGTGTCGGGAATGATTAATATAAACAGATTCATTTCAAAAATTGAATACTCGTAAATGCAGGATTTATTGACTTTCATGATTAGTGATTTGAAAAAAAGCAAAA
>CAZIIV010000300.1:0-3275 GCA_964539365.1 uncultured Desulfobacteraceae bacterium
GCAGAAGCCATTTCAACCTGTCCGAAAAAACCAAAAACATACTTAGCGGTTACCAATGGCCTGAAAATGTTAGAGAACTTGAAAATGTGGTCAGGCACTCTGTTTTGACAGGGAATGAAGAGAGCATGCTTGATAAAATTCGTCTGTCAAATAAGAAGAGTAAATCAGCAAATCCTATCAGTTTCAGTGGAGATATCTATACCGTTGCAGAGCTTTCAGATGTTAAAAAATATTTAAAGGATTTAAACAAAGTCTCGTTAAGGGATATTTCTCAGGAATTTATAACTCGAACAGAAAAAAAGGTTATGAAACAAGCTCTTAAAAAAACGAACTGGAACCGGAAAAAAGCTGCAATTCTGCTCGATATAAGTTATAAATCTCTGTTGAACAAAATAAAGACGTATGACCTTGCCTGAACCAAAAGGAATGAAAAAATGCAAAAATTATCAGAAGGATTAAAACCACAAGAAGTAATTAAAATTATAATAAAAAGACGTTGGTTCATGATTATTTCGTTTTGCCTTTCCATGATCGCAGGGATATGTTTGGCATTGACACTCCCAAAGATTTACAGTGCCCAGACTATGATACTGGTCCAACCCCAGAAAGTACCGGATAATTATGTTCAGTCTGTTGTTTCTAGTGATATCGATTCCAGGATTAATACCATATCACAGCAGATACTGAGCTATTCAAATCTCGAAAAAATTATAGAAGAATTCGGTTTGTATAAGGACCCCGGATCCGAAGATATGTTTATGGAAGATAAAATAGGAAGCCTGAGAGAGAGTATCTCTGTGGATTTAATAAGAAGAGACCGGCGAAGCGATGCGGATGCATTTTCAATTTCATTTAAGGGAAAAGATCCTGAAAAGGTCATGAAAATAACAAATGCCCTGTCCTCTTATATCATTGATGAAAACCTCAGGGTAAGAGAAATCCAGGCAGTCGGAACCAGTGATTTTCTCGATGAGGAGTTAAATTCCATCCGCAACCAACTTGTGGCACAGGAAAAAAAGCTTAAAGAATATCGCGAAAAATATATGGGCGGACTCCCTGAACAGCTGGATTCCAATTTGAGGGTAATCGATAGGCTCCAGTTACAACTGAGTTCAAAACAGACAGCCCTTAGGGAGGCAAGGAATAGGTTATCAAATTCTGGAAACCAGATGGCACAGGATATTGGCACCAGGATGACAACTGACGGTCGGCTTGTAATCGATTCACAAAGATCCTTGAGTCCGGAACAGGCTAAAGCACAACTTAAATATCTCGAAACGCGATATACTGAAAAACATCCGGACGTTATCCGGTTAAAAAAGATGATTTCAGATTACGAAAAAAATAAAGAAGGCACAGGAGAATCGCAGTTTGTTTTTTCGAATCAGGACATAAAAACAGAGATAAAAACTTTATCACAGGATATTTCACAATTGGTTAACCAAATAAGAATGTATCAGAAGCTGGTAGACGACACTCCAAAAAGAGAAACGGAATTATTATCATTAGAGAGAGATTATGAAAACATTAAAGGGACCTATAGTTCGCTCCTGAACCGTAAACTGGAAGCCGAAATTTCCGTGAACATGGAAAAAAAGCAAAAAGGGGAACAGTTCCGCATTCTGGATCCGGCAAGGCTGCCGGAAAAGCCGATATCACCCGATATGCCAAAATTATTTCTTGTTGTGATTGCTGCAGGTTTCGGAATTGGGGGCGGACTTATATTTTTGCTGGAGTATCTCAATACATCGTTTAGAGGCCCTGAAGATGTGGAGTCCTATTTGGGATTTCCCGTGATCGCTACTGTTGCGGTAATTTATAACCAGAAAGATATAAGAAAGCAAAAACTTAATCAAATATTCAGTATAGTTTCCATCATGTTCTCTTTTCTTCTGTTTGCCGCATTTGCGGTGTTATCTTTCAATGGGGTTGAGCAGACTATGGAAATTGTAGGTAAATACATAACCATTTAGTGCCTGATCCAAAACCAGGATTTTTTTGTTTGGGCACTATTTAGAAATAGGAATCCTAATATGAGGTGAATAAAGTGGGAAAGATTTTTGACGCGTTAGAAAAATCAAAAGAAAAAGCTTCGAATTCCGTTGGTATAAAGAACCCTTCTAAATTAGCGGCAGATAAAAAGGAATTGTCTAAAATACCTGCGGATAGCAGTTCCGGAATACAACACCTCTCCATTTCCAAATCTGAGATATGTTACGACAGCAGTAAAATTGACAAAAATCTGATTACGCTGTTAGATCCCCAATCCTTTGAAGCGGAACAGTTTAGAATGTTACGAACAAACCTTCTATTTCCTGCTGCAGGGAAGCCGCCTCGTTCGATAATGGTGACCAGTGCCGTACCTGCTGAAGGAAAGTCTTTTGTCGCAGCTAATCTGGCCATAAGTATTGCACAGAGTATTCAGGAACATGTCTTACTTATCGATTGTGATATTCGTATGCCCCGCATCCATAAACAATTCGGATTCGGTGATGTGCCCGGACTCAGTGAGTGTCTTTCCAATGGTACACCACTTTCTTCTTTTATTCTTAAAACAAAAGTGGACAAACTGAGTATTGTTCCAGGAGGTAAAACTCCGCACAATCCATCTGAACTCTTGTCTTCTCAACAAATGTCAAAACTTCTTAAAGAGACAAGAGCCAGATATGGCGATCGTTATATTGTGATTGATTCACCTCCGCCGAAACTTACCGCCGAGACAAACGCCATATCAAGGCAGGTAGACGGAATTGTTCTTGTTGTGGAATATGGAAGTACACCGCGCCAAATGGTTTCGGATCTAATAGAAGAAATGGGTAAAGAGAAAATCCTTGGTATTATATTAAATAAGATGGATGTTCGGTTTTCAAGCTATTATGGCATGGGGAAATACGGTAAGTACGGCAAATATTATGCAAGTTAGCTTGCTGAGTTTATTTTACCTTAGAAAACCTGGTCCTTTGGGCCTCCGGTTCGTAGAGCCTACGCCTCGGAGAGCCAGGTCAGAGTTCTCCGGCTCTGCCTGAAGAATCGCTGTAAAAGTTTGAAGTGAACTAAAGTTTAAAGTGAGCTAAAGCTCGCCCTGGTGCGACTCGTACATGTAAACTGATATCGGCTATAGATCATTGTAATCCGACCCTTTTGAACATTGTGTATTGGTGATCGGTCTGGGCCAGGGTTAAGGTGCCGCCTTCAGCGGCTTCATTTTAAAACTTTAGGCACTTTAGATCACTTTAGACACTTTCAACTTGTGCGGTTTCAACTATAGTTATTGA
>CAZIIV010000301.1:0-3273 GCA_964539365.1 uncultured Desulfobacteraceae bacterium
GTGGCAGTGGTGTCGGCAACATCGATAATCTTCTGGAAAATTGCAAACATCTTGGCATCTTGTCCGATAATATTTTTGAAACCAGACCATTTTTTCTGACCACTTCCCCCAAAAAACCTCTTTTGCAACATGCTTTTGTGACCGGTGATTTTCTCAATTACCCTTCTGATTGCATCAAAATCAAACGGCTTGAGGATATAGTCATAAGCACCTGCCTTCATGGCATTCACGGCATCTTCAATGGTACCGTAACCGGTGGCCATCACCACAAAAATATCAGGATACCGCATTTTGATTTCCTTTAACAGGAGCAAACCGTCCATATTCGGCATCCTTGCATCGGTTATTACAATATCCGCACGAAACGTTTTGAGTTTTGTCAATGCCTCGACACCGTCAGAGGCGATTTCGATATCAAGGGCCTCATTCATTAATCCTTCACGAAAAAAGAACCGGACTGCCTCTTCATCATCGACAAAGAGTAATCTTGTTTTGCTAATCATGGAAGTAACTCATTGAAGTTCATTTTACACACGAATTCGCAGTGTTGATCAATAATCATATCAAAAATATAATATCATAATCAGGAAAAAATGCAACTATTGATTCAATTAACCAATCCTTAATCCTGAACCCTGACACCTGAAACCCGACACCTGAAACCCGACATCGGAGCCACGATTTGTCAATGGACAAGGACCAGCGTTTACCAAAGGCCTTGATTTACACCCTCCGCTGAGTTATGTAGGACAAATAATTACAAGTTAATCAACTAATATACTACATAGAAATCGTATAGGGACCGACAGACTTTTAAAATTTTCCGTACTATCCGTACGGTAAGATTTTTTATTGTAAAGAATACAGGTCAAGTTTTGACTCGATTAATTGAAATCAAAAAATACCATTTCTCTCTGAGCCGTAGACGCTACCCTCTCTCCGAGCTGTAGGCTCTACGAGCCGGAAGCCGGCCTGTAAGCCCTACGGGCTGGCCTCCGGCTCGTAGAGTTACGATCTTACGCCTCGGAGAGAAGCGAAGCCGGAGGCCGTCATTCCGGCGAAAGCCGGAATCCAGTCTTTTCATGCAGTTGCAGACCATCTGGACACCTCCCGGACTCGATCCGGGATCTACCGGAGGGACAACTTTTTACGAATGCATCAGGTTTGATATTTCAGTACAATTAAAGAAAAGGGGTAAGAAAATGGAAAACACCGAAGCCGATCGGAAAAAAACTGAAGCGTGCCTGCGTGAGAGCGAAAAGAAGTACCGATCCCTTCTTGAAACCACATCCGAAGGATTCTGGTTGATAAATTCTGATCTCAAAACTGTCGAAGTGAACCAGTCCCTATGCGAAATGCTCGGCTACCGTCAAGAGGAGATGATTGGCAAAACACCCTTTGATTTTGTTGATGATGATAACCGAAAGACTTTTATTGAACAGACCTCAAAGATATCCGACACTACCCATCGCACTTATAAAATTACCCTGAAAAAAAAGAACGGTCAAGACCTGCACACCATTTTTAATGCCACAACCCTCAGAGACGAATCGGACAAAGTAAAGGGTTCCTTTGCATTTATTACGAATATTACCCAAGAAAAACAAGCCGAAGAAGAACGAAACCTCCTGGCGATCGCACTTGAACAGGCTGATGAATCCGTGTTCATTACTGACAGAAACGGAATTATTCAATATGTCAATTCCGCATTCGAGCAAGTAAGCGGATACCGCCGCAAAGAGGCTATCGGACAAAATCCGCGTTTTTTGAAAAGCGGTAAGCACGATGCGTGGTTTTATAAACAAATGTGGGACACTCTTGTCCGTGGGCATACCTGGAAAGGGCGCCTTGTCAACAGAAAAAAAGACGCCAGCCTTTATGTTTCAGATGCAACAATTTCACCCGTATTGGACAAATCGGGCAATATTACAAATTTTGTATCCATAAAACGTGATGTCACTCGTGAAGTTGAATTGGAAAAACAACTCCTTCATGCCCAGAAGATGGAATCCATCGGTACTCTGGCCGGAGGAATTGCCCATGAATTTAACAATATCCTTAGCATTATTATCCCGAATGCGGAATTGGCTATAGACAACGTTCCGGACGGCAGTCTTGCAAAGGAGTGTTTGAATGAAATTCGTTCGGCCTCTTTAAGAGCAATGGAAGTGGTGCAACAGATTCTCGGGTTTGCCCGTAGATCTATAGCTAAACTTGAACCGGTGCGGATAAGCCCGACCATAAAAGATTCTCTCAAGCTGATTCGCGCCTCTATTCCTACGACAATTTCAATATCACAGGAAATTTCATGTGAATTTGACACGGTTTTAGCGGATCCTACACAGATAAGCCAGGTGGTCATGAATCTTTGCAGCAACGCCGCCCATGCCATGAGGGAGCACGGGGGTGCTTTGAAAGTAACCCTTAAGAATGTTGAACTTGAAAAACAGGATGCGGGATCAGAGTTAGAACCGGGTTATTATGCGGTGCTGACCGTAAGTGATACGGGCCAAGGTATACCACCTGAAATCACAGGCCGAATTTTTGACCCTTATTTTACTACCAAAGAACTCGGCGAAGGCACCGGCATGGGTCTTTCCCTGGTTCACGGAATCGTAAAGAGTTACAATGGAATCATCACCGTCCATAGTGAACCTGAAAAAGGGACGGTTTTCGAGATATTGCTCCCGGTGATTGAAGGGGAAACAGAACCAAAAGTCGAAAAACCCGATACCTCGCCCACCGGCACCGAGCGCATCCTGTTTGTTGATGATGAGCCGTCCCTGGTGAAGGTGGCTCGGAGCATGCTGAAACGACTGGGGTATGAGGTTGAAACCAAAATCAATTCCGTAGAAGCGTTAGAGCTGTTTCGCTCCGGGCCGGACCGGTTTGATCTGGTGATTACCGACATGAGCATGCCCCAAATGAGCGGGCAAAGGCTGGCAAAGGAGATCCTGAACATCCGTCCGGACATGCCGATTATCCTCTGCACCGGTTTCAGTGAAAAAATATCCGAAAAAAATGTCGAGGAACTCGATATCAAAGCTTTTGTAATAAAGCCTTTTTCCACGCATAATCTTGCCCGCGCGGTTCGGAAGGTGCTGGATTAGAAAAAATGGAACACTGGCTCTCGCGCCGCATTGAGTGCCATGTAAAAAAAAGGCATTTCACCCCGGTTAAACAAAAGAAAATACTGGTTTCACCGGGCAGCCCCCGGTACGGGAGCATTACCGATTTGTTAAAATGGTTTTCACCCATTAACTTATTCATTTT
>CAZIIV010000302.1:0-3270 GCA_964539365.1 uncultured Desulfobacteraceae bacterium
AAAAGGCCGGCCAAAAAAACGGTGACAATCATACCGATTTGCAGATAAATATAACCGAAAAAGATTTGAAATGCAAATATTACCAGAATTTCGCTTCCCATAACCGTAAACCCTGTGGAAAAAAGAACAAACTCCTCGGCAGTGATGCGGATCAGGTAGATCAGACTGAGTATCCCCAAAACCGTGATAAACCCTGTGGGAGAAGCGGAAAACTTTGCAAACCACTCCGTAAACATCAGATGCATCAACCGGGGAAAATAATCCCTGTTTTTAGGAGCCGTCGGATCTATAAGGGCATTTAAGCGCCGGATTCTTTCAGGGGTCAGGTTTCCGTAATAATATCCTCTGATGTAACGGGTCGGGATGCTTTTTTTGTCCAGAAGTGACGGAATGTCGGTACTCAGGGGTTGAGAACTGCACAGAAAAAAGATGTTTTGACCCGGCAGTAACAATACATTGTCAAAATAGTCGGTGACGGTATTATACAGTGAGGAAAGTTTCCGGCGCTGAGGTTCGGCCAGGTAGTTATCGTACCCGTTCATTGCAAAACTTAAAACCCCATGACTCGCCAAATGAGCTTTGGCCAGGGCAAAAAATCTGTCTGTAAAAAACCGGTTGGTTTGAAACGTATCGGGTTCACTCAGACTGACAATGATCGCATCGTAGATTTTATCAGAATCTGCCAGAAAGGCCCGGCCGTCCTGATGAATGACATTCAGGCCGGGAATCTTTTTTATCAAATCGAATTTGAATTGAACATTTGCAACCTGTGGATCGAGTTCCACATAATCCACCGAAGCCGGGGTATATTTTTCCAGTTCGGCCATCATACCGGCCTGGGCGGAAATCAGAAGAATATTATTTGCCTGATGTAATTGAGCCAACGGATAATGAACGCTCTCTTCGGCCATGCTCAGATTCTGATTCCCATACAGGGGATTGCCGTTCACAAACAGCGTAAACTGATCCTGGTCTTGTTGAACCTGGATACGGCCGTAGCGGGATTCCTTGTAAAAAACCAGCTTGCCTTCCGAAGGATTGAGAGATGCGGATTCCAGAAACATACCGGAAATTAGCATGACAATCGTAACCCCCGCACCCAAATAAATCGACGGATGATGCCGGGAAGAGACACGAAACAGGAGACAGGTTGACAGCACCAGTGGTAAATTTGATAAACATACGGCCTGTAACGGCGTAACCAGAAAAACAAGTACAAAGGAAAACAGGGCGCCGCCGGATACATCTCCAATATTGTCAATGATATATATTCGGGTACCCGGATACTCCGGGTTTTCGGTTCTGATGACAAAAAGGCTGTACGGGAGGACAAAACCGAGCAGCAGGCAATACGGCGCAATGGTAAAAAAGGTATAGGCCAGGGTGGGATAAAATCCCACCGAGCTTCCGTGAACAAAAAAAACATCACGAAACCGGCGAATGATCAGAATTTGCACGGCAGGCAGACCTGCCAGAACAAGGGAGAGCCAGCCCAGACGGTTGACGGTGGCCTTCCACACGCGTTTCGTGACCCCGCGGGCCAGGAGAGTGCCGATTCCGCCAAGAATCAGCCAGTTGAAAAGAATCAGGGCGATGACGAACTCATTGCCCTGGAATTGTGCTAAAAATTCACGAATGATCAATAACTGGGTCACCACGGAGGAAATGCCCGTGGCAATAACCACGCGTGCTATGGCCCGTTCATTTTTCCTCTTCAAAATATTGAACCTGATAGGTCATAATTTCAAGGCGACTTTTTTTCCAGTCATCACCGGGCAGACCGGCCTTCATGCAAAGATGGGAAAGAAACTGCTCGGGCCGGGGCAGTTGCTCCCAGACCTGGGGCAAGAAAGTGGCGCTTGCCGACCCCTTTCTAAGGATAACGCCGTCCGTATGGGGCCGCAGTTTGGAAAGCAGCTCTTTGCTGTTCCCATATTCCAGGGGTTCCGGCTCGGTAAGGATGCTCACCTCGATATCCACCTGATCGAGTTCATGGGCGTTCAATGGGGAGAAACGGGGATCATGGAACGCGGCATTGATCGCGTTGCACTTTATTCCGGCCAGGATGGATTCACCGGCATCCAGGTTGCCGATACACCCTCGGAGCTGTTTGTCGATGGTCAGGGTTACAAAGGTGCCCCTGTGAGCCTGAAACGCACTGTCATCCAGGGTCATAGGATCGACGCTGATGGATTTTTTCCCCAGCTTTTCCGCAATGGTCTGCCGGGCCAGTTTTATCAGTGCTTGCCCCTGATGGTTTTTCAAAGCCTGAGAGGAATCACTTGTGTTTTGCATGGATAAACCTCCATAAAAAGCGATGGCTGCATAACCCACAACCCGTGAGCGATCTCCTGACATATCTCCGCTGTTTGAATAGTGGAGAAGCGTGGGGTGCCATCCGTGTCGACGAGCCAAATTTATCACAACCAGAATCGGTATTCTGCCGCAGGCTGCGTTTTCGCGTGTCAGCAGGTTACCGGCGTTAAGATCCAATATCATTTTGATGGTTTCCCGGTCTCCGGCCACCGCCTCCGGGTACGGGAGATAGTGGGATAAATCCGAACTGGCCACCAGCAAAGTGTTTTTATCCGTTAAAGGGTCGAGCGCTGCCGTAACCCGGTTCGCGAGATCACTGTCATGCCCCAGGACAATGGGGATGAGTTCGAAATTTTTTAGATAATATTGCAGAAACGGGAGAACCACTTCCACGGAATGCTCAATCCGGTCGGAATAGGGGTTTGCTTGAAACAGGGAGTTATTATCCCTGAGCGTTGCTGCATCCTGGTCCAGCGGAATCCGGCCCAGAGGGGTTTCATAGGCGTCCACATCGCTGACGGCACCGCCGGTGAATCCCACGCGATGATCCGGCGCCATTACGATGACTCTTTTGAATTGATTTTCCTTTAATACCAGGGAGATATGGGCCGATGTCAGCCCTGAATACATATAGCCGGCATGGGGCATTATGAGAGCTTTTAGGGATGTATGGGGAGGCTGTTGAGTATGTGTCTGTTTCACCCGGCCGGTGAGTTGTTTGATCATAGACGTCAATTCGGACCGCGTTTCAGGATAAAAACTACCGGCATATGCAGGTTTACGGGTGTCATCGGCATTGGCCGAACCTGTTCGGAGCAGGGATGCAGGGCAGACCGCAAAAAAACTTGCGAAAAACAGACTGAGAATACGCTTCATGTCGGCTTTGTTATTGTATAAATTGTTCGCGAGTAATGTTGATGAGCTCGTCAAAAATCAAAAAACGACTTTTTACGA
>CAZIIV010000303.1:0-3252 GCA_964539365.1 uncultured Desulfobacteraceae bacterium
CTGAATCATTGAAAGATGAAGATCGGAAAGCACCCGGCCGCTCCTTACGGTCCCTTTGCTCACAGCGTGGATGCTCCCGTCAATGACCTGGTTGTCATTTTTTGTGCACAGATTGGATATCCCCCGATAAATAACGACATCCAAAAGCCGTCGATACATCCGGTCAATGTACCACCGCTGGAGAAACAGCGCTTTTACCGCCGGAATCCGCTCGGCAAAACCGATTTGGCCGGCTTTGCCGCGGCCGAATTCCACCCAGGCCAGGATGAGCCCGATCGAGGCCAAACCCAGGGCCGCAGACACCAGCCATGCATGGGGATTGCCGCCGAGTTCTTCCATACCCACAGGTCGGCCGGTAAGAAAAAGCTCCAGCATCTTTTGGCAAAACCCCAGTACCAGGGTTATGGCTGCCAGGATGATCAGCGGCCAGGCCATCACCCAATACTGAGGATGTTTCTTTTCATGATCACGGATGGATGAAATATTTTCTCCTGCTTTCTTATCTGCCGTTTTTTTCGGAAAAAGAATGATAAAGATCACCCGGAATGCATAATAGGCAGTTAAAAACACACCCATCAGTGCGGCTGCCAGCCATATGGGGTTATTCAAGCTCGCCAATTGTGCCAGAATCAATTCCTTACTGAAAAAGCCGGACATCGGCGGCAGGCCCGACAAAGCGGCGGCGGCGATCCCCATGCAGATCATGGGAGTTTTTAAACGGCGGCCTTCCTGTCTTCCGATTTCAAATATGTCGTTACTTTTATAGGTATGGATAAAAACTCCGGAGCAAAGGAACAGCAACGCTTTGAATCCGGCATGGGTGGCCAGGTGAAACACCCCGGCGACATAACTTCCCGCAGCCAGCCCCATAATCATGAAGCCCAGCTGGCTGATGGTGGAATACGCCCAGACCTTTTTGATATCCGGGCTGACCATGGCCATGGTGGAGGCCAGCAGCATACTGATGGTACCGATGGCGAGACAGACGGTCATGGCTGTGGGGGAATGACTGAAAAAAGGGAAAAGCCGGGCAAAAAGAAAAACCCCTGCGGCCACCATGGTGGCCGAGTGCAACAGTGCGCTGACCGGGGTAGGGCCTTCCATGGCATCCGGCAGCCAGGTCAGCAAAGGAAACTGGGCGCTTTTGCCGACGATCCCGCCAAAAATCAAAAGGGCCGAAAGCGTGATCAGCCCCGGTGCCATTTGCTCCGTCACCATGGGACTATTTATTTTTAAGATATCCAGATTTCCCAAATTCATTAATACCAACAGAATTCCGAGCAAAAAAGCCACATCACCGAACCGGGTCATGACAAATGCTTTTTTCCCCGCCTCGCTGGCACTGAATTTTTCGTACCAGAAGCCGATGAGCAAATAAGAGGACAGGCCCACCAGTTCCCAAAACACATATAACTGGAGCATGGAGGATGACAGGGTCAGACTGATCATGGCCCATGCAAACAGCGACATGAATGCGTAATAACGAGAGAAGCCCCTGTCTCCGGCCATGTAGCCAAGGGAATAGATCTGGACGAGAAAACAGATTGCGGCCACGAGGGTGAGCATCAAGAGGCTTAACGGATCCAGAAGAATTCCAACGGGAATGGTGATACCACCGGATACCAGCCATTGCCCGGCGTATTGGATAGACGTTTTCAGATGACGGTATCTGATCATCAGAAAAACGGCGCCTGCCAAAGCGCCCGTAATCGCTCCGATGGAAAGACCGGCACTGAAACGCGGTTTGTTTCGGGTAAAGAGCATGATGAGCACAAAGGCGCCAAAGGGAAGCAGCGACGTCACAGCGGCCGTCACAAAGGTCCAATCTTTCATCAGTGTCAAGGTCATATCCTTGTGTCCGTAAAAAAATCTGTTCCTATAACCGATAGGGGAGCATTCGGAATCTCATGAGCACCCTTTAGATTAAAATCCCAAATATCAAATAACAAACATCAAACAAATCCCAATGACCAAAATTCGAAGATCCAAACAATGGATTGTTTTTGAAGGTTTTAATCATTAAACTCCGGACGAAACCTGTCAATTATAAGCCCCAGGATCGACAGACCCTTTCCTCTTATAGGCACAAACAATCAACGCCAGTCCAACGGAAACTTCGGCCGCGGCGATGGCCAGTACGAAAATCGCGATGGCCTGTCCTTCCAGATGCTGCCAGCGCAAGGATGCCCCGATAAAGGCGATGGCTCCGGAGTTTAACATAATTTCCAGGCCCAGAAGAATCATGATCAGATTTCGCCGTGTCACCGCACAAAACATCCCCATCAAAAAAAGGATTCCGGCCAGCAGAATAACATGGCTGTAAGGAACAATCATGCTCTGTCCTCACTCGTATTCAAAAAAAGCAAATTAGCTACTTGATATATCACATACCAATGGGAATGATATCTTTAAGTGCCTAAAGTTTGAAGTGATCTAAAGTGCCTAAAGTTAAGGTAGCGCTATCGCGCTGTAATTAAAATTGGCCAAAATTTCCTCAACTTTAGCTCACTTTCAACTTTAGCTCACTTGTAACTATCTCTGTTCTTTCCCAGATACAGAACAGCGACCACTGCGATAAGCAGAAGCAAAGAAATGATTTCTATAGCCAGCCAGTGTTTCCGGAAAAGATAATGTCCGAAGAACACGGGTTCGGCTACGGCCGTTTTCAACGGAGCCCCGCTGTCCGGATCGCCCGTGATCATCAGCGTACCGGCGGCGATAAATAAAAGGCACATTCCAGCAGCAGGAATCCATTGACGAACGGGAAAAAAGTGTTCCTCAAACCCCTCCACCTTTAACATCATAATGATAAAAAGGAATAAAACCATAATGGCCCCGGCGTAAATGATCACCTCCAGCGCCGCCAAGAGGGGTGCTCCCAGAAGGTAAAACAGCATGGCACTTCCAAAAAAGGAAATAACCAGATACACCACCGCATGCACCGGATTGCGCCGGGTAATGGCCAAACCCGTGCACACGAGAATCAAAGCGGCCAGTGCATAAAAAATAACGGAATAAAGAGTCATAGTTTTTGGATTTATGATTTATGATTGTTGCTTGATGATTGATCTGCTTCCAACCTCTTTTCTTCAACGGGAGTATTACGGATTTGTTAAAATGGTTTTCACCCATTAACTTATTCATTTTTTGAGCGAAAGCCTTGCAATCAGGTTTCAGGGGTAGGGTTTCAGGTGTCAGGTTTCAGGTGTCAGGTTTCAGGTGTCAGGAAGTATGTTCAGTCACAATTTTTTA
>CAZIIV010000304.1:0-3246 GCA_964539365.1 uncultured Desulfobacteraceae bacterium
TCTTGAATGAAATCCCGATAATACCGGTCCCCCACAGTGTAATCTGTTATGGTTAAGAAAGCTTTTCGATCATAGTGCCTTCGTTCTTTGGTTTGACGGTCCTCCAAATCTTTTAAAAGTTGCCGCATTTCTTCATCCGACATACTGTCTATTATTCCGAATAGGAAAGCGCGGACTTCATTTCTGTCCAGTTCATGATGGTTATTTTCCATATTCTTTTCTTCCCCAAAAATAAAACTGCGATTTTCGACAGGATCATCCGTCTGAACTGCATGAACAGGCTTCGGGACAGATTCAGCAGCAAGTTTATTTATAAAGCCGGACTCCTTTTTTTGTAGCTTTTTTCTTTGCTTATGGAAAGATGTAATTTTTTTTAATAGCATGATACCGGCAAACCCGATTACCAGGATAATTATCAGCAAGGTAATATAATATAACATGGAGCTTACCTCATTAAAATTTCGATCTTTATTATATATATCATAGATCCTGGAAATTTAAAATAACGATCTGCTTATTGCACCTGAGGTAATAATGATGAACTCGAAAAAAGTCGTCACTCCGGTAGATCCTGGATCGAGTCCGGGAGGAGCCCAGATGCTCTGCAACTATTTGAAAATACTGGATTCCGGCTTTCGCAGGAATGACAGAAAACGGTATTTTGTGACTTTTTGCGAATTCATCAAATTTGATTTCGGTTATAAAACTTCAATTTTCGGTTGTCATTTCTATCTTGACAGGGGCTTGACATAAGCCAGAAGATATTTAGACTTTGATAGATAACCTAGGTTGAAACGCGGATAAATGAGGAGGACTTGTATGCAGCAACCGAAAAATGCCATGGAAATCTTTCAGCTTCTCGACAAATCGAATTGCCGGGAATGTGGCGAAAAAACATGTCTTGCATTTGCCGGAGCGGTTTTCAAGGGAAAAAGACAACTCAAGGAATGCCCGAAACTGGATCCGGAGATTATTAAACGATTCTCCGGTGAACCCGGAAATCAAAATGCCGTTGAACAGAACCGGGATGCCTATTTGGATAATCTAAAAAACGAAATTGCAAACATAGACCTTGCTCGGGTCGCCAAAAGGGTAGGTGCCCGGTTTTTGAATGACAAACTGACACTCAAGGTACTGGGCAGAAATTTCAGCGTGGATACAAAAGGGAATCTTTCCACGGACATCCACATCAATCCATGGGTGGCTATCCCATTTATTACCTATGTTCTTTACGGAAAAGGGGTACCGGTTTCGGGAAAGTGGGTTTCGTTCCGGGAGTTGAAACACGGAAAGGAACGGTATCCGCTTTTTCAAAAACGATGCGAAGAGCCCTTGAAAAGAGTGGCGGACGTCTATACCGACCTTTTTGACGATATGGTACATATATTAAGCGGAAAGCAGGTGGAAAAACAATTCGAATCAGATATATCCGTGGTTCTACACCCTCTGCCTCGAGTTCCTGTCATGGTATGTTACTGGTTGCCGGAAGACGGTCTCGAATCCAGCCTCAATGTTTTTTTCGACCAAACAGCGGAAGAGAATCTCGATATCGGCTCGGTCTTTACGCTGGGAGTCGGACTCACACAAATGTTCGAGAAAATTTCCCAGCGGCACGGATTTCCCGAGTCAGTATTTTCTCAATAAACCTCCGTTAGAAAAACATCTATCCGTCACGCTGAGTAGTTTCAAAGAGCAAATAAAGAGATTCATTTTACTTGTAAAAACTTTTTGTTATACTACATTCAAAATAAATATTTTTCAGACCGATTAATTTCAAAAGGAGCGAAATTGAGAAAGAAATCTAAATTTTTTATTATGATAATGGTATCCGTAATTTTTGTTCCGCCCTTCATCTTAAATGGGTGGGGAATCGCCTTTGCGGATAATACAAATTTTATGATGGGAGAAAATACTTTTGAGATCGGCTTTGATACTAAATATCTTGATTATGAAGAAGATGGTTATATGGAAGAAGATGGTTGGATGTATGGAATTGTTGGAAAATATATTTACCATGGAAACAACGGATTGATGTTTAAAACAAGTCTTAGTATCGTTTTTGGTGAAACCGATTATGACGGACACACACAGTCCGGTACACCAGTTAAGGCAGATACGGATGATTGGATATTCGAGTGGCGCGGGTTGATCGGAAAGGATTACAGGCTTACAGGCGGCAGCCTGCTAACTCCGTTTACGGGCATTGGGTATCGGTATTGGAATAATGATATTGATGCTTCCGGAGGATATGAAAGAGAGATACAATACTGGTATCTTCCCATTGGTGTAAAAAGTATTAGTCCTTTAATTGAGAATTGGACTTGGGGGATTAGTATGGAATATGACCTTTTCTTGAGTGGAAAGGTTAAAAGTCATATCAGCGATATTCACCCAAAATATAATGATCCTGAAAATGACCAGGATTTTGGGGATGGATATGGTCTTAGACTTTCCTTACAGTTTAATAGTAAATTATCCGACAGTTATGGCTTTTCTATTGAGCCGTATATAACTTATTGGGATATTGACGAATCAGACACTTCCATTTGGACTGAATATGGAATACCAATAGCTTATTTAATAGAACCTGAAAACGAAACTACGGTTTACGGGTTGCGGTTAACTATTACTTATTAAAGGTAAAAATGAGATTAACGTTGTCCCCGCTTCGATTTCAACCGTTGTCAAATTAAGTTTCGTTCAGGACACCCTCTTTTCCTAAAAGTGATAGTTTACGCCCAATGTGAACATGTGATTCTTCGCTTCAGCATCCCAATCCTCTATTTCGTATTCACTGTAAAAATATTTGTAAGCAATGTCGGCAGATAAGTTCGCCATGACTTCGAAATTCACACCGACGATAAACTGAGCTGCAAAGGCAGTGTCATCTTCATCAAAGTGATATGAAAAAACCTCACCATTGCTTTCGAATATATCATTTTCTTCAATAGTAGCCCTTGACAAACCAATGCCGAATCCCACATAGGGATGGACCTTTCCTGGGGGATAACGGAACAGGAGGTTTGCCATCAGGTTATGTGCACTAAAATCACCGTCGTAGCTATACCTTTCATCACCATAAAATCCTGCATAGTATGAATCATCGTAATCCTGCTTTCCAAGATAGGTATACTCCAATTCGACAGCTAAGTAGTTGACCGGAGGAATTATGTAACCTACTTTGACACCGAGGGCCCAGCTGTCATCAAGGGGTTCGTCGTAACCCCAATGGTCATAGCCCCATTC
>CAZIIV010000305.1:0-3236 GCA_964539365.1 uncultured Desulfobacteraceae bacterium
TAAATATGGGATATTTTTTAAAGCCATATTATGGGCAATTTTAATCATCCCAGGCTAACTTAAGTACCAGTCTATAAATCTCGATCCTAAAAACACATATGCAATTGCGCCGATAGACAAAAAAGGCCCAAAGGGGATAGCAAACTTCACATTCTTATTTTTGATCAGCATCATGGTTATGCCGATGCATGAACCGATAAGCGATGACGCAAAAATAGTAAAAATTACCCCTTTCCAGCCGATAATGGTTCCCATCATTGCCAGAAGTTTGATATCACCGCCCCCCATTCCATCTCTGTGGGCAATCAGATTATACGCCCATGCAACGAACCAAAGGCTCCCCCCTCCGAGAACCAAGCCCAGCACCGACGCTTTAAAACTTATTGTGGGCAATGCAAAAGAGGCGAGAAGACCCATAGGGATTCCGGGAAGCGTGATGATATCCGGTATGATTTGGTGATCAAGATCAATAAATGTTATTACAATTAATGATGAGATAAAAACAAAATATACCAGACTTTCCAATGACAGACCGAATTTAAACAGCAGGGACACGGCAACAATTCCGCTCATCAGTTCGACCAGCGGATACCGAAAAGATATCCGTGCGTCACAATTTCGGCATCTGCCTTTAAGCCGGATATAGCTTAACACCGGAATATTGTCATAACATCGAATGGGGCTGTTGCAGCCCGGACAGATTGAACGGGGAGGATCTGCAATAGATTTGAAGGTCGGCAACCGGTATATGCAGACATTTAAAAAGCTTCCGATGCACATGCCGAATATGAAAATGATGCTCGCAGTCAAAAAATTAAACATGTTTTGTATGTGGTCCTCTTGAATTTATGATTGGATAATAGTAAGTGACATGGATGTGTCACATATCAGACAAATTTAATATTCCTGTTTATATATATAGATGGTGTTCGTGTCAAAACAAGTTTTGGTGTATCAATTCAGACCGTTTAAAATAGGCGTCTAAAACTATATGGGATTAAAGGGAGAAAAGGTCATACACTCTATTTTCGTCCGGCCGCACAAGGTAAAAAATTCGATGTGCTGAAAAAAGAACAATTCGGTGCGCTTTGAATTTGATATTGACTATGAATCCATAAAATCGGATAAAGTTTGCGTACAATTTTTAAAGAATTTAACAAATAATTTGAGAAAAGAGGGTGATGCTATGAGTATGAATGTGGTCTCAAAGATTGATGATTTTGTAAAGGTAACCCACGTGCTTGCAAGTGTTTTTGACAAAACCGGTCTTGATGAGTTCATACCCGAACTGGTCAGGATAAATCCTGAGACAAGAATTTTTTCAACAGGGGGCACGTACAAGAAGATAAAAGAGATTCTCGGGGACAAAGCCGAATCCTGTCTTACCCGGGTTTCTGATTATACCGGTCAGCCGGAAACCCAGGGCGGTCTTGTAAAGACACTTGATTTTAAAATATATCTCGGGCTGCTCACCGAAACGTACAATGATGCCCATAATGACGATATAAAAAGAACGGGTTCCGTTCATATCGACATGGTTATCGGCAATCTGTATCCTTTTAAAGATACCATTTCACAACCCCGCGTAACCGTTGAACAGGCTCGGGGGAATATCGATATCGGCGGGCCATGTATGATAAGGGCTTCGGCCAAAAATTATATAAGAGTGGCATCTGTTGTTGATCCCTCCGACTATGAATCGATTTTATCCGAAATGACAGCGAATCACGGATCCGTATCGCTGGAACTTCGTTTTCGGCTGGCACAAAAGGCGTTTGAATATACCGCCGTCTACGACCGTACGATTGCCGACTTTTTGGGTTCCAGAGCCATTGACGATGTAACGGAATGTTATGAATATTAGTTCGTGCGGTTAATATTTTGTGTTTTCGGGGTGATACTTAACAATTTTCTGCCAGAAAAAAGGAGAAAACAATGACACGGGATCTGAAAAAAATGTACCGAACGATAATGGATGACCACTTTCCTCCCCATATGGAAATCAGTTTTGTGGATCAGGACAAAAGGCAAACCCTGTTTTTTGAAAAAGTCGCCTGGACCATTGATAACATCCAAAAAGGGTTAAGATACGGTGAAAATCCTGGTCAGGAAGCAGCGCTTTACAAGCTGGTAAACGGAAACCTGATTCTGGGTGAAACCGAAACCATTCAGCCGGGGCAATATCTGGCTTCAGATATTGAACTGCTGCAATCCGGAAAGCATCCCGGAAAAACCAATTTGACCGATACGGACAATTCCTTGAACATCCTGAGATATTTTGTGGATAAACCCACGGCCGTCATTGTCAAACATAATAATCCGTGCGGCGTTGCCAGATCCGATACATTGCTGGATGCATATCAAAAGGCAAACATTGCAGACCGGGTGGCGGCTTTTGGAGGATGTATTGCACTAAACAGAGCGATTGACCGGGCAACGGCTGAGGCCATTACCGAACAATATGCCGAAGTTGTGGTTGCTCCGGATTTTGAAGAAGGAATCATGGATATCTTTGCCAGGAAAAAAAATCTCAGGGTTATTCGTATTGCGAACATTGATCGATTGCATACCTTTGTTGGCAAAAGATGTGTGGAATTCAAAAGCTTGATAGACGGCGGTATTATCGCCCAATGGTCTTTTGTTCCTGCCGCTCGCACTAAGGCGGATCTAAAACTTGCCGAATGCGAATATAAAGGCAAGCACTACCGGATCAGCCGGGCGCCCACGGAACAGGAATACGAAAACATGCTTTTTGGCTGGCTGGTGGAATCGGGGATTACATCAAACTCAGTAATTTATGTTAAAGATCAAGTAACCGTAGGCATCGGAACCGGTGAGCAGGACCGGGTAGGCGTCGCAGAAATTGCAAGAGACAAGGCCTATCGAAAGCTGGCAGACCGTTACTGCTTTGAAATGCATGGTATTTCCTATAACGATCTCAAGGATGAAGATAAAAAGGCGGAAATTGATGAGAAGGTCTCAAATGAAAACGGTGGGCTGATTGGCGCTGCCATGGTCAGTGATGCATTTTTCCCTTTTAGAGACGGAGTGGATGTGGGGCTCCGGGAAGGGATTACCTCCGTAATTCAACCGGGCGGATCAGAAAATGATTACCAGTCCATCGAGGCTTGTAATGAGGCCGGCGCTACAATGGTCTATACCGGACAGAGGAGTTTCAAACATTAACGGATTGGTGGGGCAGCGACCATGTTGTCCCACTAAAAAAATATTTTAAA
>CAZIIV010000306.1:0-3180 GCA_964539365.1 uncultured Desulfobacteraceae bacterium
TCGGATTGATATTTTAACACATCTCCTTCTAATTCGAATATTTCATTATTGTGCGAATCGGATTCTTTAAAGTCTTTCCACTTGTTATTAAATCGTTCTCTTTGTTTCGGGGCAGGAAGAAGTTTTTTGAGGTCAATTTCACACAGGAGTTTTACGGAATCTTCTTGTTGATAAGAAAGTATGGACCCTGTCATAATGGAAGTCCTTATAGACTCTGGTTTATCAAAATATTACACACATACAGCTTTCAAATATCAATCTTTCAACATCACTGTCTATTTTAAAGGAAATAAATTATAATTGAATGGACATCGCCGAGATCTCCATGTCGACACCGATTTTTCTTAATCAGTGCAACAACAAGAGAAACCACGGCTATAAAAAGACACCCAAATACCACTTTTAGCATGATGTAAATTTCCTACATAGATTTAACTTATCCCACCAATCCAGGTTATACAAACCGGAAAATAGAAGCTTATTATAGGATGTGCCGAAGTCCTAATTTATCTGTTTCTGTCAAGAATGAAGATTTATGACGTTTAATTCGAAGACTATTTAACTGTTACCTGACCCCGTGATCCCGTTCCGTGATCCCGTTCTGAATAATGTCCGTTTCAAAAACGCATTTATTTGCTTTTTGATTTTGCTTTCATGGCCATAACATTATAGACGGCGGGTAGCGTTGTATATCTGTTTTCGTCACTGGCTTGAAACTCATTCTCGGTTTGTTTTTCCCATGCTTTTATTTCATCAGCCATTAAATTGATGACTTCCCCATAATCAACCGTCTTAAACACTGTTATCCATTCCGCGTTATCAACGGGTAATGCAATTTCGGGAAGAACTGAAAACAATATTTTGCTGGCCCCAACAAGACCATAGCTGGTTTTACCCATGGTGTTGGGTAGAAGTCTTTTAAAAGCATTCCAGATATGGGAAATGGCTTTTTCTCTTGAATCTATATCAAGCAGTACTAGTGCTCTGGATCTGGGTTTTAGATTCTGTTCATTTAGAAAATTTCTTAAATACAGCAAATCTTCATTGATTGCATCCCAACAATCACGCAACTTACGAACTGGCCCTACAACTTTGTTGTTATAAACTCCAATCCCTTTGAAAGGTCCACTTCTTGCCATTTTAAAACTATTAAGTAGCCCGGCTGAATTTTTAATAAAAATATCAATGTTCAAATCCAGGCTATCGGTTTCGCTTATAATTTTTGTTACAGCTTTATTATAAGAGTCTCCAAATTTTTCTATACAATCAGATATTTCTTCAGGCGAAATAGGCTCGTTATCGTTAAATAATATTTTATATGACATACTGCACCTATTTGTTTTTACGAATACTACATTCTGTACTATTTTAATCAAGGATCAAGGTTTGAACCCAGTGCCTTGGGTGTCTGTCAATTAATATGCGTTCAAAAAAGTTGGGATGATTCCTTTGAAATAATAACAACATTGCAGTAAAACGTAACAAAGTCTGATTTTTCTATTATAATTAATAAGTTATATACCATTAAGCTTGGTGGATGTCAAGTAGAATTTTTTCTCCTTTCATTATCCAGTCTGTCAACGACAATTACAAACTTCCACTGACGACAATTACAAATGCACACTTTTATAGAAGATAGAGCGAAGCGATTCCTTATATTTGAATCATTGTGATCGATTGAGTATGATAAGTGTTTTGAAATGAGAAAAGACGGGCGGAAAAGCTACCGCGAAGCGGTTTAGTTCATCTTGGAGATATCGCCAAATCACATCAGACTGCATCACCCCAATATATTGTATAGCCATACAAATAATGAAGGCATAGATTTTTTACAACAATCCTCGCGTTCTAATCCTTAGGTTGAATTTAACAATAATAGCCGTAGTGCCAATTTAACGCTGGAGCTGAGAAGCGAAAGACACACTATCCTTTTCACATCGATTTTCCAATGATTTGTTATGTATCTATTTTTTGTGAAAGCAAGAGTATCAACTCTTCCCTTATATATTTACCAGCGGTCATGGGTAGTTACGATACTATCTACTCCGTAAATCTCATGGGAGAGCATAAGGTCGATCATATCTAGAATTTTTTTTCGTGCTTCCGGGTTCGTTTCAGATGATGCGTATTCACGCTTCAAAAGATCTTGGATCTGATGCACATCGGTCCCACGTCGTCCGTGCTGACTACCTTTTTCGACAATGTCTGCGATAAGTTGTTGGGTCGCTTCAACAACAAGATCAAGCACGTCACAAGTAGCAACTTTTAGCATGTTCAAAACAGCAAAGCCATTATCTACAAAAGCTGGTGATTTCAAAAATATTAATACAAGCTCTCGAAACAACTCCACCTCATTAGCTTGAACATTTCTGAATGCATTCGCAGCATATTTGCGAACCTGTGCATCTTCATCGAAAAAAAAATCTTTCAAAATAGCTTCGGCACGCCGCCTATCCTCTGCTGAAATTATCAACTTACTTACAGCATCAGCCATAAGCTGTCTATGGTCAACACTTTTAGCAGTCAATTCATTGGCTTGCTCAATGTACATATTATTCCTAAAACTTTCGCGGAATATGAGCCATGCTCCTATAAGTTCTTTCGTTTTGTCTCTGCTTTGTAAAAGTTTTGTTACAAGTTCATCAGCAAGTTCTTGAAACCAATGGAAAATAAACCAGAAGAGGTAAATACCAGTAAGGGTAATGAGCGGAGAAAGGCTCAGTGTATCATATTTGTATGGTGTACCATCTGGAAGGATAATCAACCTCCGTATTGTGCTACAAAACCGCTTTTTGTCCTTATTGAATAAAGGCGTTAGCGGTTTCATCATGCAACAACGAATGCTGATCAGTGTCTCCTTATCAAGAGCGATTTCAATTGCTTCCCAAGATCGACTCTCTGCTTCTGGAATTTTCCATAGAACAGTACCTAATGCTTCCCATGCATTCCCACGTGCTCCGTTGATACCACGGGAATGAAGACTTTCGGCTCGCTGGATAAGCGTATCAATTGTTATTGTTTCGGGTTCCACATTCTGTTCGTTTGAATCTATACTCTCATTCGCTTCCCCGTTCAGGCAATACCATATCAATATTTCTAATATCTCGTGATCGGCAGCAATAAGGCTATAGCGCTGAGATAAATCATGCCAGGAATGCTCAGATAAAATAGGCCATTCAT
>CAZIIV010000307.1:0-3169 GCA_964539365.1 uncultured Desulfobacteraceae bacterium
GAAGGTTAGCAAAGTTTATATCTTAATTATGCGAAGGGCAGCCTTTCTTCTTGCCGAGTTTTGTGAAACTGGAGAAATCTCATGGGAGCGGAAAAGTTATAATCAGTTCAAACTTTGTCCATTTTTCGAAAAAATAAGGCATGATTTTGAACAGGTTTGTGCGGGTTCCCTTTCTCAAGGTTCTACAGTTTTTCTTTCTCAGGCAGTTAAACGATTTCTGTTGTTCCTTGAGGCAAGCGGACATCGCGACTTCTCGCGGTTTAGCTACAGAGACATTCAACATTACATACTTCAAAAGGCGCCTGCGCATAAGGGAAACATGGTAAATTTCACATGGCCTTTGAAGAAGCTCTTTGCATTTTTAAAAGAGCGACATTACGTAGAAATAAATGCGGAGATGCTACTCGCAAACCCGGTACCGTCAAGGAAAAAGGTCCTCCCATGCTTTGCACGTGAAGAGATAGATGCGATTTTTTCTGCGGTAGACCGTTCTACGCCTCTAGGATTGCGGGATTATGCCATTATGAAACTGGCACTTGGCGTGGGGCTCCGTGCTTGTGATATTGTCAATCTCCAGTTTAATGACATAGATTGGCGCCGGAATGAAATTAGCATAGTTCAGCAGAAAACAGGAAATAGTATTGTCCTTCCACTTTTACCTGATGTAGGCAATGCCCTAGCAAATTATATCCTTAATGGACGACCAGAAACAGACAATAGTTTCGTGTTCATTCGCATGAAGAAGCCTTTTACCTATCTAAAAAGGAATGCTATAGGCGCAAATATTATGAAAAGGTATCTGGAATGTGCGGGTGTTTTCCATTCTGCCGGGGATGGAAGGACATTCCAGGCATTCCGTCGGACTACCGGCACTAGACTGGTGGAAGCTGAGATTCCACTTCCAACCGTATCACAGATACTTGGTCACAGGAATCTGGACTCTGCCCAACGCTACATAGCCCTTCAGGACGAAGGCCTGCGTATCTGCTGTATGGATCTTAGAAAATATGCAACGACAAAGGAGGGGCTGGCATGAGTATGATTTTCGAAAGCAATTTCTCTCAGCATATACGAAATATGCTGGAGTACAAAAAAGCACTTGGCCACAATACGTCAAGCTATTCATGGAACCTTCAGAGTTTTGACCGCTTCTGTCGAAAATTCTATCCTGGGGAAACAGTTCTTACCCAAGAGCTTGCTTTCGCATGGTGCAATGCCATGGAAAAGGAATCCAGAAGTCACTATAGGATGCATGCAATTCGCGGGTTTGGGAAATTCCTTGCGGCATTAGGTGTCGAGGCATATGTATTCCCAACAAGGATGATTGGCACTTATAGGGCTGAACTTCCATATTTGTTTACAGATGAGGAACTTAAACGTTTCTTTGCTGCTACCGACAAGATTCCCTCACGCAAGATAACTCCGCTTCTTGAATACACTATTCCTGTAATATTCCGTCTCCAATACGGATGCGGCCTTCGGCCGCAGGAAGCCAGACTTTTGAAAAGGAAGCACTTTGATTACAAATGCAGAACCATCTACATTGCTGAAGCCAAACGGTTTAAGGATAGGCGTATTGTGGTAGACAGTGCCCTCATGGAACTATGTCGGAAATTTGATGTAATTGCCGATATGATTCAGCCCGAAAGGACATACTTTTTTGAATCACCGACAGGAGGAGCCTACACTCATGGATGGTGGACAGCCAAGTTCCACAAATGCTGGAAATTGGCAGAACTTGGTGGTGAGAAAGGTTGCAGTACTCCTTATGATTTTCGTCACAATTTTGCCACACGTACTCTGATGCGATGGGCAGAAGAGGGAAAGGATTTTAATGCATATCTTCCATACCTCTGTACCTATATGGGGCATGCCAGCTTCAAAAGCACGTATTATTATGTGCACCTGCTTCCGGAAAGGCTGTCAAAGATGGATTTTGTCCAATGTAGTGACATCATACCGGAGGTGCAAAGATGGGAAGAAGAATAGAAAACCAATTTTTGAAACACCTCAGGCAATACTTCAACCTATTCATGCCAAGACAAAAGAACTGCAGTGCCCATACAATTATTTCCAGCCGCCAAACCTGGAACCTGCTGCTGAAACATGTTTCTACAACAAGGAAAGTGAATCCGGAAAAAATAACCTTCTCCATGCTGGACAGGACAATGGTGGCTGGATTTCTTGATACAATGGAAACAGAAAGAACATGGAAGCCTGCTACCCGAAATCAGCGACTTTCCTGTATCCGTTCTTTTTTTCATTATGCCGCTGGAATGGAGGCATCTCTAAGCATATATGCGGATGATTTGAGTAGAATCCCATTAAAAAAGCCAATTAATACTTCTCGGATTGTAGAATTTATGAGCCGCGAGGCGATGAAAGTGCTTCTTCACCAGCCTGACACTAATACTCGTCCGGGGATACGCGATCAGTTTTTCATGTCATTAATGTATGACACTGCCGCCAGGAATTGCGAGATGCTCTCCATGAAATTTGTTGACTTCAACGAAAGAGACAAGAGTGTCTACCTGATGGGAAAGGGAGCAAAGATACGACTCACACCTGTCACAGCCGAGACTGTTCTCCTGTATCAACGGTATAAATCCAGTTTTCATCAAGCTGGAGAAAGTGCCGATACTATGTTTTATGTTAAACACAAGGGTAAAAAAACGCCAATGTCGGATGACAACGTAGCCCGTTTTATAAAAAAATACAGTGCTACTGCCAGAGCAGCCTGCCCAGAAATCCCAGAATGTGTTCATCCCCATATGTTCCGACGTTCAAGGGCAATGCACCTCTACCGTTCAGGAATGCCGTTGGCACTACTATCGGAATGGCTCGGACATGAGAACCCGGAAACCACACTTATCTATGCTTATTCAGATACTGCGATGAAACGTAAGGCAATAGAAAAGGCAGATAGCCTGGATGGTGTCCTTGGGACTTTACAGGAAAAGGCTGTATGGGAAAACAATGAAGATATCCTCCAGAAGCTCTGTGGCTTTCAATAGGAGAAAAATTATCCCGATAAAAAGACAACAGAAAGGGCAGAATAGCCAGGTCTTTCTGTTGTTTTTATGAGTAAATCGGAATAATCATAGAGTCGGAATAATCGCTGTATTGCGGGCTGCCCGCCATAGGGTTTGGTAGGCGTACCCGGGATAAC
>CAZIIV010000308.1:0-3125 GCA_964539365.1 uncultured Desulfobacteraceae bacterium
AGGATGGAAGGAGCTGAAGGTAATATTTTAGAGGTGGATGTATCCATAACGAAACCAATAAGCATTTAATAATTTTTTGAAATCCCAAATCTCAAGCACCAAAAAACAAACAAGCTCCAAACTACAAGCACCAAATCACAAGGAAATTCCAAATCACAAGCATCAAATTCCAAATAAACCCGCCTGCCATTGCAAGGCACGAGTGGGCAGGACTCAAATTTCAAACTCCAAATTCCAAACCGGTTTTAAGCGATTGTTTTTTTTTGTTTGGGATTTTGAATTTTGGTCATTGTGATTTGCTTGTTATTTGGGATTTGTTATTTGGAATTTCCACTAACTTAACTACTCCGAAAACGGATAGCTAAACTTGTAACCGATAATTCTATTTTGTTATAACGGGTTAAAATCATTAACTTCCCTGAGTACTCCCGGCAGTCCATGCTTTTGTATTGCCCGATCCCAGCGACGGAGGTATCGAGTCCTTAGCGCATTTTTATTTCCGTGGAAAATACCCCCCTTGTCAAAGTCAAGAAGGTAAACTTGGTTTTGATTGCCCACTATTACATTGCCGGGATGTAAATCCGCATGTAAGATTTTATTTTTTATGAGCATGGATACCTGCTTGATAACCTCTTTCATTAGCATTAGAGCCTGTTCTTGATTTGAACGACTCAATTGAGCAAGTGTTTGATGATCTTTAATTTCTCGAGTTATCAGCCAACATTGATAGAACAGGAGGCCTCGATAAGCAAAGGCAATCGGTTCAGGGGCATTTATGCCTAAACTTCTGACTTTCTGTAATAGTTCATACTCCATCTGGCAACGCGTTTTTCCACATTTGAGATACCGTTTTTTGATCAGATGTCGAATGGCACCTCCCCGTCTATAATATTTTATAACTACGGATCCTATGCCTTGAATCCGTGCAATTGTAATAGAGATTCTTCCGCCAAGGTCTGAATAAAGATTATGTTTTGGTAACTTAAAGAATTCAATGAGTTGTTTGAGTTGCTGATCGGCCATATCTGATGATGATCCAAAATGATATGAGTTATATGTATTAATTCGATGCATGAAAGTACATTTATTGCTTATAACATGCTGATATTCAGCTAAAAAAAAATCGTTTTTCAAGTTGTGCAACTATAGAAAAAGGGGACTGGAGTGTCAAGAAAGTTATGCCGTGTTTAAATACCATATTATTCCTTCTTATTTCAAAACATTGCGACATATCCTTTTAACTCGGTAAAATTTAAGTTCGGGATTACATCGAATGTCCTGGATAAAAAGCCGTTGTCTATTCTGACAAAAGATGCTTTAAAGGAGTTCGGCCGGAGAAACGGGCAAAAGGCAACGCAAAATGAAGACAGCAATCATAGGTGCCGGGAGAAACAAGAGCGGCATCGGACAATATATCGGAAAATATTTTCAGAAAAACGGAGCAACTGTCATATCGGTTTTGGGCACAACAGAAGAGACGGCCCGTAAGGCGTCTTCTATTCTGATACAATATGGAATCCATGCCGCTTACCATACGGATTTTAACCGTATGATAAAAAGAGAACGCCCCGATGCGGTGGTTATCGCCTGCCCGGCACGGACTCACTATGAATTTTTAATAAACTGTGTCAAAGAAGGCGTGCATATATTTTGCGAGAAACCATTTATCTGGCGGGATGATTCTGATATAACTATACCCTCATTATTAGAAAATTTCTTTGAAAAAGCAGAACTCAATAACTTGAAAATCGCAATGAATTCTCAATGGCCTTTTTCACTGCCATACTATGAACGGCTTTGCGGTTCAGTCCACAGTCAAAGAATTGACACTTTTTTTATCAGGCTGTCTCCAGTGGTTTCCGGAAAACAGATGATTTTAGAATCTGTTCCGCACGCCTTAAGTATTCTGTATACGGTACTTGGTGAGGGACAAATTGGCAATTTAAATATTCAAGGGGACAAGGAAAAAATAATCATTTCATTTCATTATATCGTTACCGCCGGGTGTTGTGAGGTTATGATTGAGCTTGTCAGAGCAATTCTTCCGCCGCGCAGTTTTTCATACGGGTTCAACGGAAAAATTATTCGTCGGGTTTTGGATCTTGGTACCTATGATATTTTTTTTAAGTATTCAGATAATGTTCTGATGATAAAAGATCCGTTGGAGCTATCGGTGCAAAATTTTATTTCAGCGGTAAGGGAAAAGCGGGAGCCGCTTATCGGTAAGGCACATATTATGAGCAATATGGCTCTGTTAAAAAAAATTCATGATGCTTGTAAAATAACTTGAGAGATCACTATGAAGAAACTAGAACACAAAGAACATGATTTCAGCTCCAAACTAAGGCAATCCTCGGTCATAGAAAGCCTTAAGAAATATATTACCTGGCAGCGAAATGCCGGAATAACAGGTGCCGCCCATACGTTTCCCAATTTGGCGCCGATATCCATAAACCTGGATTTGACGTCCGCCTGTAATTTTTCATGCCCTCACTGCGTTGATTCGGAAATTATCAATACCGGAGAATACTTAAGTGTAGAGGATGTCAAGCAAAGTTTAGATACACTAAAATCCCGCGGCCTGTTATCCGTTATCCTCCTGGGAGGGGGAGAACCCACCCTTCATAAAGATTTTGGTGAAATTGTCAATTATATAAAAAGGATAGGGCTGCAGCTGGGTATCGTAACCAACGGATCGCGACTGGGTCGCACTGCAAACGTTGCGGCTTCAATGGAAAAGCATGACTGGATAAGGGTGTCTTTGGATGCTGCGAGTCAAGAGACTTTTGAGAAACTCCACAGGCCCAAAACCCATGTGAGGTTAGATGACATACTCCATAGTGCCAGAGAAGTGAAAAGGTTTAATCCGAATATTTCCATGGGCTATTCATTCGTTATTATGTGGGAAGGATTATACTTAAACGGGCATGAACTTGGCCCGAATATCCATGAAATGACCGACGCCGTGAGACTGGCCCGAACGTACGGCTTTGATTATATTTCTTTTAAACCCTGTTTGATACGACTTCCGGAATCTCAAAAGGAAACTCTTTTAGACAGCGTTGACAGGGAAAAAGAACACCGCATTATAGAACAGATTAAAACTAATTTTCATGATGCAAAAC
>CAZIIV010000309.1:0-3089 GCA_964539365.1 uncultured Desulfobacteraceae bacterium
ATAACAGGTTTTGACTTTTTAAGAGACCGCCATTATAACAGTGCATATTTTTTTTATTACGGATAGGGAATACGGTGTAAAAAGTTATCGACAAAAAGACTTTCTTGATGTAAAAAAAAGATTTTATTTTGTTAAAAAATTTTTGTAACAAGGATATTGAACTTTTTACTTTGCCGTCAAGGATGATTTTATGAATAGCAGTAATACCAATAATAGAATCGGCATCGCTTCTTTGCTTGAACGAACGGAGATCAAAGATTATTTTAATACCTTTCTAATACTCATCGGCGGAGTTGAATTTGTAATATTCGTAGCGCATTTTATCGGCGCAATCGGTCCTGACAAAGAGCCATTTCTCTGGAAACAGTACTTTTTTATTTCTTTTATTGCTCCGATCGTACTCATATTCGTGATTGGACTTATTGTCATTGCATTTAACTATTATGTATATGGAAGTCGGGACGCGACGCTTTTCAATGAAAAAGACGCCTTTGTCGGTACAAAAATAAAAAGATTCGGCCATAGTTTCAACTTCGTACTCTCGGTGATCCATCAGGTGCCGATTCTTATGGGTATGATTATTTTGGCTTTGGGATCTGTTGTTTTATACAAATTTGATGTTATTTTGCAGGTTTTAGGGCATATTGGTGAAAAAACAGCATTTTATCTTCTAATAATTTTGTGTGTGTGTGTGGTCGGCGCATTAATTTATCTTCTGTTCTGCTTGTATTGGAAGTTTAAACTCCATAAATATCAAATTCAACAGCAGTGGGAATACAGACAAAAAGTAATCGAAAAATCCGGTCTTATTATTCTGGATAATAATACGGTGGTTAACGGGGAGGGAAAGCTTATTACCCATGATGTTACCATCGAAACCGGCGGAGATGACGCGGTAAAAGAAAAAGCTTTGGTTCCCCTTGCGGAAAAGCTGATGTTAAAGTGAGACCTTTGAAAAACGCCCCTTTTTGCCCAATTTCTGCGTCAGTCTCAAATTTTGATGCATTCGCAAAAAGTCGTCACTCCGGTAGATCCCGGATCGAGTCCGGGAGGAGTCCAGATGCTTTACAACTGCCTGAAAAGACTGGATTCCGGCTTTCGCCGGAATGACGGATAACAGTATTTTGTGACTTTTTACGAGACTGTCAAATTTTAATCCTCGAAATACTCAATGTATTCCTGTGGTTAAAATTTTCGCCTTCCTTGAAGTTGAACAAAAATGAACATTTTTCAAAGGTCTCAAAGTAAGGGTAAACATAAACGGGATGTAAATCAGGTGTCAGGAGGCATGCAGCCCTGAAGGAACGATTCAACATTTACGCCATTACACTGCGTTTCCCCTTAACCCTGAAACCTGACACCTGAAACCTAAAAAAAGGGCTTCGGAGCCAGGGTTTGTCAATAGACAAGGATCAAAGTTTACCAACGCCCTTGAATCATTCCGGCCAGCGCCTCTAAAGCCATACCGTACCCCTTAACCCCAAATCCTGCAATCTGGGCGGTTGCAACATCTGATATCATGGACGTTTGTCTGAACGATTTCCTTTTGTAAATATTTGAAATGTGTATTTCGATGATGGGAATATCGAGTAAAAGCAGTGCGTCCCGGATAGCGATACTTGTGTGAGTATAGGCAGCGGGATTTATAATAATCCCTTTTTGCAGATTCACGGCTTCCTGTATTTTGTCAACAATGGCTCCTTCATGATTGGATTGAAAGATTTCCACGGCAAGACCCAGTTTTTCCCCGAGTTTCTCGAGGTCGGAATTAATTTCATCCAGTGTTGTAATGCCGTATATTTCGGGCTCTCTTCTCCCCAGCATATTCAGGTTTGGGCCGTGGATGACCAGGACGTTATTTTTGCTTTTGCTCTGCTCCATTTTATTGCCTGCCATAAGTTTAATTAATCTTGAAAACCTGCTCCTGTGGCCCATGCCTGACCCGTATTTCGAGGGTCAGCGTTATCCGGCTATGTCTTGTCGTTTTGTGTCTAAAATCCCAAATTCCAAGCATCAAATTCCAAATAAATCTCAAACTCCAAATTCCAAACCAGTTAAACGCTTATCGCAGGCGCTTGCGACGCTTGAGCGATTGTTTTTTGTTTGGGATTTTGAATTTTGGTTATTGGTATTTATTTGTTTTTTTGGGATTTGTTATTTGGAATTTCAATATATCAATAAACTTCCAATAAAGCAAATCCCCTCATGGGATAATCAAAGCCAAGTTCTGTGGGGCAGAATTCTTTACCCGCTGATTAACTCCCGAAATTTAGCGATGGTTTTTTTATAGTCCGGACTTTTGAAGATGGCCGAACCGGCAACAAAAACATCAACACCGGCATCCGAAATATTTTTAATGGTTTTTTCGTTTACCCCTCCGTCAATCTCGATAAGGGTTTCGAGTCCCCGGTCCCGGATCATTCCGCGAAGAGTCCTGACCCTGTCTAAACTGTTGGGTATAAAATCTTGACCTCCGAATCCCGGATTAACGCTCATGATCATTACGAAGTCAACATCTTCCATTATCCACTCCAGTGAGGATAAAGGGGTCGAAGGATTCAGCACCACACCGGCACGCCGGTCGTACTCCTTTATCATCCGGATCGTTCGGTTCAAGTGAACACAGGCTTCTACCTGAACGGAAATCAAGTCGGCGCCTGCTTTCGCAAAATCGTGAATGTAACGGTCCGGATGTTCAATCATCAGGTGGACGTCAAGAGGAAGTGATGTCATCCGCCTGACAGCCTCAACCACCAAAGGGCCTATGGTGATATTCGGCACAAAATGGCCGTCCATAACGTCCACATGAATCCAGTCTGCTCCGGCCGCTTCAACCGATTTTATTTCATTTCCCAGTTTTAAAAAATCGGCAGACAGTATGGAGGGCGCGATATATTTCATTTTTTTGATTAAACCTCAACCGGGTGTAAATCAAGACTTTTGTTTGCTAAAATTGCCATGGCTATTTGGTGTCAGGTTTCAGGTGTCAGGTGTCAGGAAGCATGTTCAGTTTTTTATAGACCTCAAGATCCTTCACGTCCATATAATTGCTATTGGTCACCTCGTTTTCCCCTTAATCCTGAAACCCG
>CAZIIV010000310.1:0-3083 GCA_964539365.1 uncultured Desulfobacteraceae bacterium
GTTGACCGGGTGCCTTATATCCCCATGTTGAAGGAAAATAACACAAGGAAGGGATTCTTTGAACATGCAGAGTTTTTGGCTTTAAGGAATGAATTGCCGGATTATCTCAAAGGATTTGTGACATTTGCCTACAAGACCGGATGGCGTATGAAAGAGATAACAGGCTTAACATGGAACCAGGTTGACCGTGATAATGGTATTATCAGACTTGAACCCGGTGAAACTAAAAACGATGATGGCCGGACGGTTTATCTTGACCATGAATTGCAAGAAGTGTTTAACAGGCAATGGCAATTGAGGAAAAAAAGCCGGAAATTAACCCCTTATGTTTTTCCGGGTAATAACGGTAATGAGCAAATAAAGGATTTTAGATTTTCATGGAATAAGGCCTGCAAGGATGCAAAGATAGGAAAAAGGCTTTTTCATGATTTCAGGCGTACGGCAGTTCGGAATATGGTTAGGTCAGGTATTCCTGAAGCTATTGCCATGAAGATTTCAGGCCATAAAACCCGGTCCGTATTTGATCGATATAATATTGTAAACGATGCGGATCTTCAGCTTGCAGCGCAAAAACAGGCAATTTATCTGGAATCCCAAATAAGCACAGTTTCAAGCACAGTTCACAAATTGGACAAAAAGGCTAATGTGTAAGATAATGGCAAAGCTACGAATAGCAATGATTTACCATCCCATCCCTTCCTTAAGCACTATTAAAAAAGGGCTTGACAGTTCCCTACCCTGCCAAACCCTTGATTTTATTGGTGCCCGGGACGAGACTTGAACTCGTACAGAGACTAAGCTCCGAGGGATTTTAAGTCCCTTGCGTCTACCAGTTCCGCCACCCAGGCATATCTAATTTATCATATTATTCAATATGGTTACAAAGCTTTATTAAAGTAAATTATTAGGTTTATACAAGGTGTTTTATGCTGCCTTCGGATTCACATCCTTCGTGCCAGTCAAAATCAAATAAACCAAATCAACAATGATTTCAAGAAAAATGATTTAATCATTTATTATTTTTCTTCAAGATCCTCCACAAGCTTTCGATAATCCGGATTATCCGATTCCATTCTCAGCGCCTTCTTAAAGTCAGCCAATGCCCGCTTGACTTTACCCTTGCTCTGCCAGGCTTCTCCCCGTCCGATCAAACTGTCCGTATCGAACGGATCTTTTTCCAATGCTTTTGTGAAATCAGCAATCGCCTGATTATAATCACCTTTGTTTGCCCGGGCAAGCGCTATGTAATACAAGGCATCCGGATGATCGGAATTCATCTCCAAAACTTTTTTGAAAATTCTTATCGCCTCGTCGTACTCGTCAATATTAAACCGATCAAGGCCTTGATCAAACAAGTCTTCGATGTCATCATAATTCATTTTTATACTCCAAATTCCTTGAGCCACGGTACAGGTGTTTTATGTCTTTATAACCGTGTTGATCTTTCATGCAACTTATAAAGTGCCTATTTTTAGAATATATGGTTCAAAAAGTCCTCAACCAGGCCATAGCAAGCAAACATACTGCTATCAAAAGGGAACCTGCTTGATATTCCTTTGTTTTTGGGCGCTTCACAAATAGACCGTACAGAAACCCCAACAGAATTCCCGCTAAAAACCCAAACAGATGCGCCATTATGTCAGTGTGTGCCCCGGAGCCGAGAAGCCCTAATAGTGCCAAACCACAAGATAGAGGGAGAAAAGCTTTCATTTTTTGCCCGGACTGCTTGATTTTTTCAAAGAACTGACGGGCGCTTAGGATACCGATGGCTCCGAATATCGCCGTGGAAGCACCCACTGAAATATGACCCGACTTATATAGCAAGGCATTCGTCAAATTACCAACGATTCCGGTAACAAGAATTATAAGCCAGCCCACTCCCCAGCCCATGATCGTACACACAGCGGTCCCAAAAATGCCAATACCGGCAATATTGCCCATCAGGTGCAATGGATCGGCATGAAGCATCAGAGATGTCACGCTTCTGTATAACTCTCCATGCAAAATATGAAACGCCGATGATCCGTATGTCTTTACGAACATCTCACTTTTGTCACTAATTGCAATCGCCACATGAAATGCAACCAATAGAACAGATACCCATATCCCCGTGTATGTCCTTTGGTATTGATAATATAGAGGATCTTCAATTTTCTGTACCTTCGGGTTCTCTTTAAGATATTGTTGGATTGCAATCACCGCTTTTTCATAATCCGTGTCATTAACCCGGATCTCCCATCCGTGTTCTCTTTTTCTCACGTGATGAGAGATCCCGGTTGAGGACAAGACCAGGCGGTATGTGTCAGCATTCTCTTCCGAGAGATTTTTAAAGGGTGCGGACATAACTCTCCTAAATTGAGCGTTTCAAATTATGACACCATATGATGACTAAAAAAGGACGGATACTCATCCATTGACTGGATATAAATTTAAAAAAAGTCACAATTTGAAACCCTTCGGGACTGCCGATTTTACCGGATCTGCCGTGTTGCAGAATACTTGCGGTAGATGACTACAGCAGCGCATCCTGTGCCTTGCATCTCCGGCAAACTCAACAATCGCTAAACTTAGGTTTTATGATCAGGTGTCGCGGGAATATTTCACTTTTAATTTCGCATCGATTAACTGATTGTGAGATAGACGCAGTAAGTTTTTAAGCCTGTTCATCAAGTAGTGTTCGTACCGGTCCATCTTTCCGTCAATATAGACAATCCGCCAGAGGGTTTCAACGACCTCAATTTTTTCCTCTGTTGAATAATTCTCATTAATCAGCCTGGCAAATTGCCAGAGGTCCACGCTTTGCTCCCGTTCTTTGTCGGCATCTTGAATCAGCGCGTCGGCATGTTCACCGGACAATCCGTATTTTTCCTTCAAAATCCAAAGAATGGTTTCCAGCTCAGCCTGGGTAAAGGTTCCGTCGATTCTCGCCATCTCCACGAATAGAGCACAGGTGGCAACACACAAGTCGTGTTCTCTGTTCTGTTTTTCAGTGCTGGAATTATGGTTTTTGGTTTTGCTGAAAAACCGCTTTACCATGTCGATCATACTTATCCTCCAGATAAAATGTAAATCAAGTGAAACCT
>CAZIIV010000311.1:0-3056 GCA_964539365.1 uncultured Desulfobacteraceae bacterium
TAAATTTCACCTCAAATAATGCCTTAAACGCCCATTTTTAGGGTCAAAAACACACGTCTAAGAAAGGTTCAGTCCGCCACAGGGCATCGGCGGATAAAGGTTCAGAGGTTCAGGCCCGGTTAAATCCGCTGCGCATTTGCAATATTGGTTGAATGGTTGATTGGTTGATTGGTTCAAAGGTTCAGGGTTCAAAATACGAGAGGGCGGAAAAGCAGAATAGAGAAGACAGGAGTTAGGAGATAGAAGGTCGGAGATCAGACGCATACAGCTTTACCCATTTCTGCTTAAGGCTATTTTGGGTAAACCATCAAAGGGCAGGCGGGATAAAAAGATCGGAGGCAAAGTCTATTCGATCTCAAGTACCAGCTTAAGGGCTTCGACAACCTCTTTCATTCGGTGTGGCGGCATGGTTCCAATCCTCTGGGGTTGTTTTGTCTTTGGATCGTAAAATCTTTTAGGATCCAGTGAGCGGATTTGAAAACAAAGGAATATTGTATCGGTGGGAAGGCTCGTCTCAACTGATGGCACTCGCACATTTGTGGGATAGTCCCTTTGAACGTTCCGGGCATCTGTGCCCACCACAACTGAAACAACAAGCGGTTGTTTATTTATGGCGTCGCTTGATATCACGAGGACGGGTCTACGGCCTGCCTGCTCCCGGCCTTTAATCGGATTCAAATTTACCAGATAAATTTCGCCGCGTTTGATCATAATTTACAAACCATTGTTTTCCGCTTCCGTAAACTCCTCGGACAAAACAGAGCACACTTCCCGGATTGCAGGGTCGTTGGCCATTTCAGCCATGGCTGTTTCAAATTGATACTTTTTTTGACGTCTTGTGAAATCGATCAAAATAAATGTGACCAGGCGATTGAAGTTGTCCCGGAGTTCAGGAGGAGCTATAGAGCGTAATTCTTCAACCAATTCATTTGGAAGTGCGATGCTGCGACGGATTGTGTTTTTTGCTGTATTTTTCATTTCACCCTCTTTTTAGCCAAAATTATACACATAAAAGGTGTTGATGTCAATATTAAAATTGTTGTGAAAAACAACGGGGTCAGGTCCCGGTTAAATATGCTCCGCATTTAACAGGATAAATCTTCATTCTTGACAAATGTTGGATGGCGGAAGGCAAGGACTGGGACCGTTAGAGGCAAAAGGTAAAAGACGATAAGCAGAGGGTGGACGACCCGATCGCATGGCTCAGGCTGGAAATGATTGAAAGCCCAGCATCTGAAAATGATGATCAATCGCGATGGGGGTCGGGCCACAACAACATACTGAAATAATGTATAAAACGTCTTTTTAATGAGTGTAAACAAGTAGGGAGGATGCTTGGCAGTATGATGGCTCATCCAGAGAGGTTCTGTCGTCAATATGAGAAAGACTAAGGGTGGAATAGAGAGGACGGAGGTCAGAGGTCAGGGGGTAGAGACAGAGGGCGGAGGTCAGAGGACAGGGGGCAGAGGACGGAGGTAGCTTTAATTATCTTTTCATATGGATATACCCCCCTAAACATTAAACCGTTTATCATCATTCAACTAATTAAACGGCCCTCAAAGACCAGACATTGACATATTTTTAAGTTCTTGATATATAGATATAAAAAAAAGAATATATCAATTCAGTATTTGAGATGGTAAAATGGAAACATATCTATCAAAACGCAAAATGTCGCTCTCGATGTTAAAAAATCAGTTAGGCTTTAATTTTAAAGGAAAATGTTCAAGTTTATTTTGCCCTGAAAAACTTGGTCCTTTGGGCCAGGATTCTTTATTATTAAAGTAAATTCAGGTCGTTAAAAGTCTAAAACCATAAAAGTTTATCAAATTAAGTCAAGTGCCCGCAAGAAACATATCCCATGTCCTTTGATATTGATAAAACAGTAGATTACTGGGTTGAAAGTTCTGTATATGATTTTGAAACGGGGAAGAATCTCCTGGAATCAAAAAAATTCCCATATGCACTATTCTTTGCTCATCTTGCGATCGAAAAGATATTAAAAGCTATTGTTGTGAAGAATACAGGAGAACATGCTCCCTATACGCATTCTCTGGTTTTGCTCGCTAAAAATGCGAGTATCGATATTAATGACCAAATGTTGGATCAGCTTGCCGAGTATATGGAATTTCATATTGAAGCAAGATATCCTGATGAAAAAAAGGACTTTTACAAAAAATGTTCGGAAGAATTTACAACCAATAAAATTGATGAAATGGACAGGGTGTATAAATGGTTGAAGAAAAGGTTAAACAAATAATTCATCGATTCGTAGATATTCTTGCTAAAAAAGGTATCAGAATCGATCAGGTAATTCTCTACGGGTCATATGCTTCGGGTAATATGAAGCTTTACAGTGATATTGATCTTGCAATTATTTCTCCTGATTTTGGTAATGATAAATTTGAAGAGAGTAAATTATTATTACAAACTGCTTGGAGGGTAGATCCAAGACTTCAGCCGGTGCCAATTTCATCTGAATCATTTAATAAAAAGACCTGGGTACCTTTAATTCACCAAATCAAAGCAAGTGGAATTGAAATCAAGGCTGCCTGAAAACCCTTCCTAATACTTTAATGCGTTGATGCAGAACGTGCATAAAATCTGATTTTTTTCCACCCGTCCATCTCTTTGCCTTATAAAAATCATGACAGGGACATATCAAAAATGATGGTAATAATTATCCCGGAATAAAATGAGATTTTTTCCGACGAATATCTTTTTACCCATTTCATCCCAAGGCTGTTTTGGGTAATCTAATGGATTTTTTTCTAAACGTCTAAGCGATGTTTTGATCTTTTCCTTTTGAATTTTCGGAAGCTTTTTTAAATAGTTTGCGGCTTGTCGATGAACGATTAATGTAGCCATTAGATTGAATCCAGGTCAACGTAAGCTTTGATATTTCCAGACTCTCTGTCCTTGCGTGCTTCCTTTAAATCAGCAATAGCATTTTCATTTAAATCTAAACCAAGCAATTCTTCAATTTTTTTAAAGTCCTCGAAAAGGATGATGACTTCTTTAGGCTTGCCGTGTTTATCGACAACATATTTTTTATT
>CAZIIV010000312.1:0-3049 GCA_964539365.1 uncultured Desulfobacteraceae bacterium
TCAAATTCCAATATTCAACACGCGGCGCAAGCGCCTGCGCTGCGCGTGACCGAAACCTTCCATGACGAGACATTGTTTGGATTTTTGAATTTCGGTCATTGTGATTTGCCTGCCCTGTTAAATAAATCGTAGATTTAATGCGAAGCATTATTTAACAGGGTAAATTTTTTGGAATTTGTGATTTGGAATTTCAATAAGTCAATGAATTTCCAACAAAGCAAATCCGCTCTATCCCATGTTTTTTCTTCACAATAAAGTTCTTAAGTCTTCTGCCAGTCTTCACCCCATTCTTCGGCACCAACGGATTCTTTGGACAGAACGTCCAGGGTAACCGCCTGCACCTTGCGAAATACCTCTGTATAATTCTTTTTTACGCCATTCACGGTCAACAGGTCGTTTTCGATGGAGATGCCGAAAAGCTTTTGATTTTCCTCTAAATAAGGTAGAATCAGCTCCCAGTCTGCGGGACTTAAGTCAACAAATTCACCGCCGTTCAACTGGTCCGCAACGACCTTGTGGTGGGGGTCCCTTAAATAGATAGCACCTCCGGAAGCCAGAGAGAAGAGATTGGAGCCCGGATAAGGTGTGACCTGATCGATAATGTCAGCCTCGTCATCGAACTCGATGCCGTTGAGCACAACAAACCCGCCGCCGTTGAGGGGATCGCCGGCCATAAACGACTCCGCCAGATAATCAAGGCAGGTGCCGTTGATCACAACCCTGGGGTGTCCCACCGCATTAATCAAAGGGCGGCCGGCGGCATTGCCCATTACAAATACGGTCCCCCCTTTGGCGCCGTACATAAACGTTTGGCCCACATCGCCGTATATCACCAGTTTGCCGCGCTTCATAATCTGACCCAGTTGATCCTGAGCATTTCCGTGGACATATATTTCCAATCCGTCGATACCGGAACCAAGATAGTCGCCGGAACTGTCGTAAACATCGATTCTGACGTCATCGGAGTCGCTTGTCAGCCCGCATCCACAGAATCGCTGCCCCCTGTATCCATAGCAGATGAACGTTTTCCATCCCAGTTTATAGGCGGTACAGATCAGACGTGCGTCACAGTCGTCGCCTTCGGGTGGGAAATCCCGGGCATTAATCACCAGAACTTTTTCATTGCCTTCAGGGGAGCGCAGACTGTTTCGTATCTTGCAGTCGATGTAACGATATGACCCGGCGGTATCATGAGAAAGACTGGGCGAATCCTGAAAAATCGACGTCAGGCTTTGTCTAATGAGTTGCAGTATTGAACTTCGTTTCTTATCGCGGGTTGGAAAACGACGGTCCATAAGGTGAGTTAGGATCTCGATACCTTTTGACTTGACGGTATCATTTCCGGCGGCCTGTTTTTTTATCTCTTCACAGAAGTGTCTGATCGAAGGATAATCCCAGGCGGCCATCTGCCGGCGGCAATAATCCTTAAATTCAGAGATTTCCGCACGGGACAGACCTTTTTTTAACACCTGATCGATTTCGTCGGCATTTGCCGGTGTTACAAGTTCAGGGATTAATTTATATGGTTTTTGATATTGAGGTGTCGTAACCACCTCTCCGAATTTATTTGTACACACGAGTTCCTTGGAGCCGTCTCCCTTGCCGGCATCTTTGACGGTGAAAATGAAAGCGCCGCCGTCGGTTGCACTGCCTCCCCGGGCATTCCAGTATTTGTCCGCTATGGGGCAAAACCGGTTATCCTCTCTAGCAAGGTTCTCCAGTGTGGCATCAATGGCCTGCTTTTCCGAGCAGACCAGGCCGATCTGAACTTCTCCTTCCTGCAAAGCAAATACCTGCGGACGCAACATGGAGGTGTCGGTAATACCGAGGAGCTGAAAATAATGTTCATAAGGGTTGTTGCGTGCAATGATAAAAAACCAGGGGCCGTCCGGCGAAGAATGAATATGAGCAGCTTGTAAGTATCTATAAATATGCTGTTTTTCCGATGAAAGCAAATCGAAATCATATTCTGAGGTGGGCGCCATGGCCTCAATGATATATTCTAACGGATATTCAAAAGTTCGGTTGAGCAGGTCGAGGAGCAGGACCGAAACCTCGGTATCTGTTAAAAATTGCGGAAAGATATTATTCTGCTTCAAGTATTCGCTGACCGCATAATAGTTGGCAAAGTCACCATTGTGAACCAGGGCTTCATCCAATCCGATAAAGGGGTGCGCCCCCCCGGGATGCCAGACCCTTCCTTTTGTGGGGTAGCGCTGGTGTGCAATCCATCCGTGGGCTTTGAAGTCCTCCATGCAGTAATACTGGGTGGCCTGTTCGGCATAACCGACGATTTTCAGGATCATGATATTACGGCCATGGGAAAGAACAAAGGCCTGTTTTTCACCCAGGGAAGCATAAAATTTCTGGTTTAAACGAAAAGAGTTTTGATAGATAAATTCATCTTCAGCCTTGCCGGGTTTCAAATCCTGAAGCTTATTTTCCTCCATAAAACGATCCAGCACATGTTTTTTGACCCTGACAAAATAACGCCACACATCCGGGGGTTTGACTTCTAATCCCTGTATGTCTCGGTAATCATCAAGGCAGGGAATGCGTTCGGCTTTATGAACTTCCAGAAATGGAGCAATCGCCGATTCTTCCACGTCCGGCCGGGATTTTGGATCCAGCAGGGCAACCTGAAGCAGATAATGGTCGTCCAGAACTTCCTGGGTTACCCCCAGGTCCTGAGCGGACAGACCCACCGCAGCGATACCGCCGCCCTTACCGTTGCCGCGATTATGCATCTGAACCGAAGGTTCATAAATATGGCGGCCACGCACCGGAACCGATGAAATAAAACCGGTTACACCGCATCCGCCTTCTTCAGCGGACTTTTTAAGGGGTATATTTCCGTGAGGCAGGCGGCCCCGGGATTTCAGTATATTTTTAAGTGTTGAGTCAAAACCGTAAAACATGTGTTATCCTTTTATCAGCAAGCTATTTCTCTTTGCTCACAATTGGCCTCTGGCCCGTAGGGCCTACGCCCCGGAGGGAATGTTGGAATATTGGAACACTGGAATATTGGGTTCTGGGCCTCCGGCTCGGA
>CAZIIV010000313.1:0-3033 GCA_964539365.1 uncultured Desulfobacteraceae bacterium
GGGTTTCAAATGCGTTTGCCCTGCTCTAAATAATGACCTGCGCTATCTTTATGATGATAAAAATCCGGATTAATGCAGTTCCGCTAAAATTCATTATGTTATATTTCGGTCTTTTCCTTATGATCCAGCATCATTCCGCCGCCCAAGAAATAACGTCTTCGGGTTATAAATTTATGAAAACGTCTGAGAATCAGCAAATTCGCTATGGCATCTGGTATTCCCATAACGATAAAAAAAGAGGGTCGGTTATTTTGCTAAACGGCAGAAAAGAATTCATGGAAAAGTATGCAGAAACAATCCTCGAATTGAATCAAAGAGGCTTTGATGTTTATAGTTTTGACTGGCGAGGACAGGGCCTTTCATCCAGAATGTTGACCAACAGACATAAAGGATTTATCAAAACTTACGATATTTATCTGAATGATCTGGACCGGTTTGTCAGCAAAATTGTTCGGCCCGGGGCCGCTATCCCGCTGATTATCCTTTCCCACTCCATGGGAGGACATATCGCGCTGCGTTTTATGCATGAGCATCCGGAACTCGTTGATAAAGCGGTTCTGGTATCGCCGATGATCGATATTTTGACGTCCCCCCTGCCCCGATGGTGGGTCAGGTTAGTCGCCTGGGGCGCAATAAAAGCGGATCTGGATCATGCTTACATCATAGGTGCAGGGGATTATACGGCTGAAAAATTTAAAGACAACAGACTGACGTCAGACCCGAAACGTTTTATGGATGAACACAAGGCAATCGTTGGGAATCCGGGCCTTGCGCTGGGCGGTCCGACCTATGGATGGCTCTCGGCAACATTTGAATCCATAGATATACTTACCGAGCCGGATTTTGCTAAAAAAATCACAACACCGATTCTTATTGCCAGCGCCGGACGTGACCGGGTGGTCTCTAACAAAGCCCAGAAGACCCTCTGCTCTTTGCTGCCCGATTGCCGCTTCGCCGAAATTACCGGCGCGCGTCACGAAATTCTTAAGGAAACAGATGCCTTGCGATTGATTTTCTGGGATGCATTTGACAGGTTCACTCAAGCCGGTATTGATCCTATCCATTAACATGCAAAACATTACATAATTTTCATATAGTTTTCTACACAATTACACACATTTTGACATAAATGCGAACAGATATCCTTGCGGTTTAATTCATATAACAATATGTTATTTCTACATTTATGATCTAATGAGTTTATTTTGCACGGTTTTTGCATGTTATTGAATTATCTGGATAGAATTTCTGAAACCTTTAACACATTTTTTATAAAGGCTTTCGTTAAAATGAAACCTGTAATTAACAAAAAATTTATCCTGCAACTATTATCAATAGAACTTATACGTCTCGTGTTCATTGGGGTAATGATTCTGAGTGTAACTTATGCTTACAAACATAACTGCCAAAAAATGACAGGTTCCCCGTGGCCGAAAGGGGAATATCTTACTTCCGGAACAGATCACCGTTCATCATCCATTGGCCGTAAAAAAGCCGAACGTCTCTTACATCCTATTGTCATTAAAACGGCCGGTCGCCACCGCGTGGATCCTGCTCTTGTAAAGGCCATCATTATGGCGGAGTCCGGATATAATGCCCGAGCCGTTTCCAAAAAAGGTGCAAAAGGCCTTATGCAGCTCATGCCGGCAACCGCCCGGGCGCTGGGTGTGGAAGATGCTTTCAACCCCACACAGAACATAAGCGGCGGGGTGCGGTATTTCAAACAGCTGGTGACCCAATTTGACGGGGACGTTAAACTGGCACTTGCGGCATACAATGCCGGGAGCAGAAACGTAAGGAATTATCAGGGGATCCCCCCGTTCAAGGCAACCCGGTACTATATCAAAAAGGTCCTTAAATATTATGAGCTTTACAAGGACCAGATGGCCTATACTGAGAATGATATCGAATTTTTGAATCATGGCAATCACTATTCATAAACGTCTCGGAAATTCTACAATTCATTGAAAATAATAGTATTTTTTAGGCTTATATTTTTAACTCAGACATGGAATGATGGAATGATGGAATGATGGAATAATGATTTAAAGAAGATGACATTCCTGTATTTAATTCCCGTCAAGAAGAATTTTACAATAACCCAACTTTCCATTTTCTCTCTGAGCCGTAGCCTCTCCGAGCCGGAGGCCCAGAACCCAATATTCCAGTGTTCCAATATTCCAACATTCCAATTGTGAGCGAAGCGAACTAACTTGAAAAAGGCTCTGTTGAATATCGTATGTTTTTGATCGCCGGTGTCTCTCCTAAAATAAAAATTCTTGACACGAATCCAAGAATTTGCCCTGTATGCGGTCTGGCCCGTGCCTATTATAAACGGGTGGATCACTATTTTAATTTATTTTTCATTCCGATTTTACGGGTCAAAAAGGGCAAGCCGTTTATCATGTGTGACCGATGTGAAAGAACGGTACATGAATTCAAAGAAGAATATGGTCTCCCGGCAGACCGAAAAGGTGCAGTGTGTCATCATTGCGGCAAAGATTTAGATAAGGATTTCAAATACTGCCCATACTGTGGCAAGCGCCTGTAGATGAATCCCCATCCTCAAAATATCACGAATAATCCCCCGGAACGCCACGTTGTTCTGGTCGCACCGGAGGTACACTGGAATACCGGAAATATTGGACGCACCTGTCTGGGGGCGGGCGCTTTTCTTCATCTGATTAAACCGTTGGGGTTCTCCCTTGAAAGCCGCGAACTTAAAAGAGCGGGTCTGGATTACTGGCACAAAGTCAAACTTTCGCTCTGGGAAGATTTTAAGAGTTTTCAAAAAAACATGTCCCCGAAAAAAAACGAAGTCGCACTGTTTACCAAAAACGGTGCAACGCCCTTCTGGTCCATGAAACCGTCTGACAGGTTTTTTCTAATTTTTGGCTCGGAAACAAAAGGACTGTCCCAAACCATTTTATCTTTATATAAGCATGCCACTTACCATATCCCCATCACTGAAGACATCAGGTGCCTGAACCTGTCCACCACCGTAGGAATTGCGTTGTATGAAAGTTTGCGTGG
>CAZIIV010000314.1:0-3025 GCA_964539365.1 uncultured Desulfobacteraceae bacterium
CTTGAATTTGAACTTTTTACAAAACCGTCTAAATCGGACTTTTTACGAGTTCCTCGTTATTAATTGATGATGTTTTTTCAATCCGACGCAACATGTGAGACGGTTATGGAAAATAATATGACGCCGCTGTCATTAAACGATACATTTAAATTTTCATGCTCAAAAAAGGTGCCGTGTTTCAATGAATGCTGCCGGGATCTTAACCAGTCTCTATTCCCTTACGATATATTGCGCATGAAAAACCGACTCGGTCTGCCATCCAACCTTTTTCTCGAAAAATATACGTCTCAGCATACAGGTCCCGAAACCGGGCTCCCCGTCATCACTTTCAAGACAGATCCGTTTAAGGAATTAAAATGCCCGTTTGTGGGCCCGTCCGGATGCAGCATTTACGAAAGTCGGCCGTCATCGTGCCGGACGTATCCCCTTGTTCGCTTAGCGTCACGGTCCAGAACCACCGGCGTGATAACCGAACAGTATTTTCTTTTAAAAGAGCCCCATTGTCTGGGATTCAAATACGGACGGATCCGGACCGTCCGGGAATGGATAGAAGACCAGGGAGTTTCCGTCTATAATCAAATGAACGATTTGATGATGGAAATCATCAGTCTCAAAAATCGCCTGATTCCCGGTTCGCTGGATATCAAATCCAGGCTCATGTTTCACCTGGCATGTTATGATCTGGATAATTTCAGAACTCATATATTTGACCGGGGACTTTTGGATGACCGGAACATCGATTCCGATACGTTGGAAGCGGTAAAAAATGACGATGTTGAGCTGTTAAGGCTGGGCTTTCAATGGATAAAGCAGACCCTTTTTGGTGAAATTTGACAAGATCAACAGGATATACAAGATTTGCTTATAGTTTGTTATACCGACCCGGACAAGCCAGAACCAAAAAAGATCGGTTTTATTTTTACCACGAAGATCACGAAGGAAAAGAAGAATAAAATATATAACCTTCGTGCTCTTCGTGTACTTCGTGGTGTAATTACACTTTTTTTGCCACAAAATGCACAAAATTTACAACTAAGCGCCTAAAGTTCAAATATAATTATTGCGACTTTTTGTTATTTAAAAATCCAGTTTATCCTGTAAATCCTGTCTAAAAAAACATGGCGAAAATCATGGAAATCAAAGACAAAGTAGCCTTAGTGCTCGGAGCGGTAAAAGGGATTGGAAAAGGCATAGGACTTGCCCTTGCAGCGGAAGGAGCTAAAGTCGCCTTAAATTATTTTGACTGGGAAGAAAGTCTGGATGAACTGCAAAAAGACTTTTCCAAAACCGGTCAGGACTGCCTGATTAACAAAACCGACCTGATTGACACCGATAAAATTCAAGGACTTATAAAAAAAGTTGTCGATAATTTCGGCCGCCTGGACATTTTGATAAACAACATCGAGCGCGGCGGATGGCCGGTGGTTCATGGGCCGTATGTTCGGGAGCAGTGGGATCTTGAAATGGCCACCACCCTGCGCGCCAAAAGATGGGTCTTCGATTCGGCGCTTCCGTATCTGAAGGCCTCCGGAGACGGAGTGGTCATAAATTTTTCTTCCATTGCCGGCATGGTCGGACGGTCCGGTCCGGCCAGCTTTATATTCAATGAGGGGTATGCCGCCGCAAACCGAGGAATTTCCCTTTTAACCGAGACCTGGGCACGCTTGGGAGCACCTGAGGTTCGGGTAAATGAAATCATGCTCGGTTTTGTCGAAACCCGGCATGGTGAAAAAACCAGAGGCTGGGGTCTGCTCAACCATGAACAGAAAGCCGCACTTTATGATCATACATTGCTGAAACGGACCGGCACCATTGAAGATGTGGTAAAGGCGGTAATGTTTATCATAAAAGACGCACCGTTTATGACCGGCAGTGTTCTGCGGCTGGACGGGGGCTATGTTTTGGGCGGCGATAAGGTTGCGCCAATGCCGGAGGGGGATAATCCATGAAGAATTTATTATGCAAAAACATGGCCCAATTGCCATACAGGAAGGAGGATGATACATGACTCTGAAAAAAGACTGGAAGATACCATTCGTGCTTGTCCTCTTGCTTATGCTCCTTGGAGCTTATTATGAGCGATTGAGTGTTGAAACTAAGACAATGGTATTGCCCATAGCGATATTTATTGCCGCAGCTATTGTTATTGCCCGTTTCAAGCAGCTTGAATATGAAATGCGTTCATTCAAAGTCAACGCCCGGGAAGGTATGTTCCAGACCTTCAGTATTATAGACCGTAACGGAAAGGAACGTGTTGCGCTTTCAGCAGTCCCGGATGCGCCTTTAATGACCTTTTTCGATGAGGATCACATGCCCAGAGTGACTATGGAACTATTGGACATAGAGCCGGTAATGAAACTGGTGGGAAGTAGAGGAAGTGCGCGGATCGCATTTGATGAAAATGGCCTGCCCAGCATCACCCTTAAAGATGATACGGATCAGATCATCTGGTCAGCACCATCATAACAAGATAAGGAATATGATTAAATTATTGCTGGTAACACCGCACAGAAATTCTTTGCTGGAATTGGCCTCGGCTATGGAAAAATATGACGATGTTGAATTAACATGGACGGATTCAGGACAAAAAGCCTTAGATAAGCTATCGGAGACTTCCGTGGATCTTGTTGTAATCGATAAAGAACTTGGAGACATGACAGGACTTGAATTTGCAGAAAATATGGTCCGGTTAAATCCAATGATCAACTGTGCCGTATTAAGTTCGCTGCCATCCGATGAATTTCATGAGGCCAGTGAAGGTCTCGGGGTTTTTGCACAATTGCCGCTCCGGCCTGCCGAAGCAGATGCCGAAACACTGTTAAAGGACCTGAAAAAGTTAAAAGAACTTACTGCAGGTATTACCATCGGCAGAGTGTAAATCAAGGCCGTTGGTAAACGCTGATTTATGCCTATTAAAAAAAACGGTGGCTCCGAAGTCTTTATTAGGTGTCAGGTGTCAGGTGTCAGGGTTAAGGGCAAAAGAGGTGACCTATAGCAATTATATGGACGTGAAGAATCTTGAGGT
>CAZIIV010000315.1:0-3024 GCA_964539365.1 uncultured Desulfobacteraceae bacterium
CCGCACTGTTTTTATTCTTAAACGGATAGGTGATCAATATTTTGGTACCCTTCATGGGGCGGGATTGAATGGTCATTTGACCTTGAAGAAACCTGACCCGTTCTTTCATGCTTCGAAGGCCCATGCGCTTTTCTTTGTTTAATTTGAGTTCCCGTGCCGCCACATCAAAACCTTTGCCGTCGTCCTCGATACGAAGGATGATATTCGGGAACGCGCCCGCCATTTTGATGGTTGCCCGTGTGGCATGGGCATGTTTGCGGATATTGTTCAAGCCTTCCTGAACCAGACGATAAAGATGAATTTCAGTATTAGAATCAAAATTTAATTTGTTTATACCGGCGGTTTGAAAATCGACTTTTATTCCGCTATTTTCGGAAAACTCATCACAATATACGGCAAGAGCTTTCACAAGACCGATTTGATCCAAAACCGGCGGTCGCAGGTCATAGGCCAGATTCCGAACGGCGGTAATTGTCTGGTCGAGAAGGTTGGAATATTTTGCCATTTTTGTCCTTAACTCATGAGGTATTGCGGGTTGATCCTCGAAAATCAGATCAAAACCGATTTTCAGCGTGGAAAGATTTTGGGCGATGCTGTCATGAAGCTCTTGGGAAATCATCTGCCGCTCGCGTTCCTGGGCTTGCATCAGCATTTGAGAAAGATTGAAAACAAGATCTTCGGCCCGCTTGAGCTCGGTAATATCCATGGCCGCCACAATAACCCCTTTGGACAAATCAGACGGATCCAGCGGACTTCCCTGAAGAAAGCAGTGAATTTTCCTGCCGTCCTTGGTCACCCACCGTGTCTCCAAATGTCCGATTCCCTTTTCTTTCATTTCGGAGTAAAATTCCCGACCCACACGGTGATACTCCTCGTCATCCGAATAAAGCACTTTGGTACTTTCTCCAACCAGGGCTCCCTCTTGGTAACCCCAGATTCGATCCATGGCCCTGTTGGCCTGAACGATTATTCGATTTCGGATCAAACCAATCCCCACCGGAGATGCAGCAAGTATGGCATTCATGATCTGCTCCCTCTCCGACAGCTCCTCTTCCGCCCGTTTGCGCTCTTGTATTTGCTGTCTGAGTTCCTGGTTGGCCGTTACCAGTTCGGCGGTTCGCTCCTTAACCCGTTGCTCCAGCCTGTCGTGAGCGTTGCGAAGCTCTTGTTCCGCCTGTTTGCGATCCGTAATGTCCAATGTCACCTCGATCGCGCCGATAACCTTACCGGCCGCATCCTGCACGGGACAGCCCCGGACAAACCAGGCTCTACCGTCAGGAGTGTATTTTTCGACCTCTTCAGGTTGACCCGTTTGAATGGCTTTTTTGAGGGGACAGTCCGGGCAGGGGTCGCTGCGCCCGGTCCATATTTCATAACAAAAGCGACCGAATAATTGCTCGCGTGTCAGATTCACGGATTCACAGGCAGCCCGGTTCGCCCATAACACCCTCATTTCAGTGTCCTGATGTACAACATGTTCGACCAGGCTGTTGAGAATGATCTCTTTTTCTTCTATAGAGTCCGTTACCGTTTGCTCTTGTTTTTTGCGTTCACCCGCTTGTTTTTCAAGCTCCTGAACCCGTTGCTTCAATTCTTCATAGGTGGGCGCTTTGGTCATTTGGATTGTCCTCTGGTTTGTATGAAAAAAAGCCCTGATTATAGCTTTTTTTGTGGAAAATCAAGGTCTTTATAAAGATAATCCGGATTTACCCATTTATTTTACTATGGCTCAAAAATTTTCATTCCTGTTAAGGACAAAAGCCTTTTTCAGGTACGATACACCATGAAACAGGAACAAATTGAAAAACTTCATAGTCAGTATATCTTCGCAGGATGAGCCGGAGGCCGGGAATCAAAATTGTATGACTGTTCGGGAGTTAAGGTAAAACCTAATGCCGGGCCAGGCAAAACCCCGGGCTTCCAAAGCTGTAATCCATGGACTCAGGGCGTGGGTCCGGAACCCGACTGTGCCAGGGACGGGCAATTGAGAACGCCGGGCGCGGATTGGATTTTTTCCTCGAACCGAGGAAAACCACTAGACCGCTCACCCCGAAGGCCTGCAGGTCGGTTCCTTGAAGCCGCCGGAACCTCTGGGAATGCCGTGAGGGCGCACGGCCACGGCGGACATCAGCTTGACCACATCCTTGCACGCGCACTGCGGACATTCGGGCGGGGGATCCTCCGGAGACAAAACCAGATTTTCAAAACAGTGGCAACAGCTTTTACACTGATATTCATAGATCGGCATTGTTTTTTCCTCCTTCAAAAAAAGTACCCTTATAGCCGGATTCGGGCGATTAGTCAAGATCAAGACGCAACCCGTGTCTTCCGGGTCAACATGGAATTCTTCAAGGTAATTTCCAACATATTTTTATTGATAATAACTGAGATTTGTTTTTATAATCTGATTTTATCATGGGTGTCACCATTAGTGTGTAAAAATTTACATAAAACACGTGGAATTTTGAAAGGATTAAATGGAAAAAATTATCAATGCTCTTCAAATGTCAAAACACGGGGAACAAAAGTTTAATCCTCCTGTGGCTGAAAATCTGAGTCAGACCGCACTCAACGAGAAGCTTATTGAAGATCTTGTTTTTAAACTCCTCCTGAGTCGGGGGGTTATGACCGGCAGACACATTTCAGATGAAATCTGTCTCCACTTCAAAATAATCGAACCGATTTTGTCGACCTTAAAAAAGCAACTGTTACTGACTTACAGGTCCGATGCCGGCATCAATGATTTCACTTACATACTGACAGAGCAAGGCCGAACAAAAGCAAATATCGCTGTAGAATCTTCTGCCTACATCGGCGCCGCTCCGGTTCCTTTCGAAGAATATTTGAAAAGCGTAGAGTGCCAATCCATTCAAAGAGAAAGTCCGGGTCTTGAAGAATTAAAACATGCTTTCCATGATTTGGTGTTGGAACCCCATATTTTTTTTACATTGGGTCCGGCCATCAATTCTGGCAGAGGCGTGTTCTTGTACGGAGCACCGGGAAACGGAAAAACATCCATCGCCA
>CAZIIV010000316.1:0-3012 GCA_964539365.1 uncultured Desulfobacteraceae bacterium
AGAGGATTTGTTTGTTCACACCGGTCCTTTTGCCGTGATCTTTAAAGCCAAATTCAGGGATGCCATGAAAAAGGCAAAACTTTTTAAAAAAATTGACCCCGGCATATGGAAACAGGAATGGGTAGTACACAGCCAGTCAGCAGGCAAGGGAGAAAACTCACTGCGGTATCTCGCAAGGTATGTCTTCCGTGTGGCTATTTCCAATAACCGCATTAAAAGCATTGAAAACAATGCCATTAAGTTTACCTATAAAGATCGTGAACGGAAAACATGGAAAACCACAGCACTTGAAGCTATGGAATTTATCAGAAGGTTTCTTCAGCATGTATTGCCAAGAGGGTTTATGAAAGTAAGGCACTACGGATTTCTGAATCCAAACAGTGCATTATCCATTGAGAGGCTGCGGGAGCTTATTTCCCTGGTCCGGACCGTCATCAAGGAGATCTCCTCCTCGTTACCGGAGGTTAAAAGACATATAATCAAATGTGTCTGTTGCGGCATGCCTTTGAGGTTTGTTGCCTTTTTAAAGCCTGCTTCGAGGTGTGGGCCTTGAGGATAGTGTAATAACTGCTGACTAATACATCTAATGACTGTTTAAAGAGCGGGTCGATTATCTCCGGGCAGGCTCTACACTACCGGTTTGTCCGGACTATGGTTTTGGATAGCTTATTTATATTTTTTAATGACTAAATATCTTTTGGTTTCCGGTTTTTCGATGCTTTAGTGGCTTACTCCGTCCTTTTCCCGAGTAAAACCTTCAATTTCCCCCCGTGCCTTTACAACCTTTTCCCCTATTATCCGCGGCTTCTTGAACCCTGGATTAGTACCGAGCTCTCGTTCCTCGAACTCGGTTACTAATCCTTTGTTTGTTAGACCGTAGCTTCAGGATTGTAATAAACTCGAAGGCCAAAGCGCATCTACAACCGGGCTACTCAAGAAATCAGCTATTTGACCACTAGGTTTTGCCTTACCTAGTACCCGTCCAACACGTGCTGTCCAGTGTAATGACTTTGGATCGATTATTTGGGCAATCTGATTTATTACTGGTTTTACATCATTTGTTTTACGATCCCACGAATCGGCACTGGAAAGCAGTTCCTCCTTTTGGCCATATTCGGCAGCAGATCCTTTGATTTTCAACTTGGCTTCGTCCCATGTCGTTTCCATGTCAGCAAGAACCTCATCGCTTAAATATAGGTTTTCCGACTCATGGCAGGCGAGCTGTAAATATTTAATGTTCCTTTGACGGTTATAGTCATTAGGCGTTGGCAGTGCCTTATCATTATCGAGTAAAGCATATCCGCAAGGGAAATCATCATTGTCGCGTAGACTCGAAAAAATCTGTTCAAGCGTTTTTTGGTATTGTTTCATTTCATCGCCATTTGACGGTATGACCGAGAAGTTGGTGATGTGATGTCGAGGCACCTGACTCCAAATTCTATAATCGTCATCGCCCTCAACAAGCAAAATAGGGGCACCGAAAAGGGGCCCCATAAGCACATGCCCACCCAAACATGCCGATAATTCTTTCTGTACCGCGCCAAAGACTTGAGCTCTATAATTAAGTTTTCTCCGGTTGAGGTAAATCACACTTGCCCGATCCCCCCCAAATTGTCCTAATGCTGCCAACTGTGATGTACTATGAGTTGCAATTACGACCTGAAGCTGAAAGTGTTCTACTATCTGGTAGACAAAGTCGGCAAAGCGAACCTGTAAATCTGGGTGAATATGAGCATCAGGTTCATCAATAAGCATAATTCGGTTTTGTTGTTTGTTTACTTCCCACATCGAAGCAATAGTCAGAATATCCAGGCCCAATGTTACTAACTGAGCTTCGCCAGAGCTCAATTGGTCAACATTGCGTATTATCTCATCATTTTCAATTCGGGTAAGCTCATAAGGAAGCACAGCAGACCCAACAATTGTAAGGTTAAAGTCTGTTAATAAACTACTTATGAAACCTTCAATATGCTGTGGAGCACCTGGTGCCATGTCTCCGCCACGGTAATTTCCGCGACTCATGAAATATGCTTGAATTCGAGCAACTATTCGTCGTCGATATTCCGGCATATAGTTTCTAGAAGAGGCGTTTTTTCTTCCAGTCGGCTCCAGTTCCTCTCGCATATATTGGGGCTGGAGATCCATCTCGCCAGTTCGTTCGGGAGTGACGTAGTGGACATTGTCCAGAGATTGATCTCGCCATGACCTAAGCATTACGCTTTTTCCTGATCCATTCCGACCGAAAAGCACAGTCACTTCGGTGAGGTTCTCTAATCTCCAATCCCCTCCACCTAACTGGGAGATTCTGGGAATTGTTATTTCATTGATGTGAACTGGCATGTTTTCCTCGCAGGTCTAACGTATAGGGTTTTATCCTTTGTCCCGCATGTTGGATTGAGCAAAGTTGTAAGATTAGCAGTTATAGATAGTGGGTCAGGGAGCGTTTGATCATCCTTCAGCGGGATGAAGGATAAAACCATGTTGGACTGAGCCGCTTATGCGGGTTCAAGTTGCTATACCAATATTTATGGGGATTGTAAAGGTATGATATTGTATCAGGATTAGTGTTCCGTTTGGGGATGGTTGAAACCCCTCGCCTTTAGGCGAAGAAAAGGTTATAATTGTCGCTATGCGACTTTACAAACTTGGAGCCCATACAAAAACAGACCTCAAGGTGCACCTGATATGGATTCCCAAATATCGGAAAAGGGTATTGACTGGTCAGGTTGCAATCCGTGCAAGGGACTTGTTGCGACAAATTGCGCTGGAGCATGAAATCGAAATTATTACCGGTAAAGTGTCCAGTGACCATATCCATATGTTTATTTCATACCGTCCGACTCAAAACGTGAGCAAAATTATGCAGTGGCTTAAAGGTATAAGCTCACGTATGTTGCTATCGGAGTTTCAACATTTGAGAAAGAAATTTTGGGGCAGACATCTGTGGGCACGCGGGTAGAGCTGGGGTCGGACCGAGCTATCATTCTGAATACATGGTATAAATTTGTCATT
>CAZIIV010000317.1:0-2996 GCA_964539365.1 uncultured Desulfobacteraceae bacterium
TAGGTAAAAGTAAACAGTCAAGATGGTTGTCCCTAATTTTCTCCAACCGCTTAAATGTTTGTGATACTAAGAAACTGAACAAATTAAGCTAAATCAAGGTAACACTTTCTTACCATAAAAAGAAAGGAGAAAGTGTTATGGGATCAAGGCAATTTACTCAGGAACAGAAGTTAAAGATTTTAAAGAGTGCAGCAGAAATAGGTGTCAGAGAATCCGCTAAAATATCTGGTGTACATTACACGACGGTGTATGATTGGCGCCGCCAGCTTGAGAGTTTGGGAGAGGCCGGTTTTCTGGAATATCAGGTATCTTATCCCGGTCGTGGCGTTAAAAAGATATGGCCTCAACAGGAAGAATCGATCATGGCAGTCTGGGAACAAAATCCAGGTTTTGGCCCAAACCAAGTGAGGAATCAGCTTCGTCGTCAAGGGATTACCATATCCAGTAAAACGATTCGAAAGGTTATGAAAGCCAATGGCTATAAGGCGCCGGGGAAAAAATCAAACAAAAAGGATTGGCACCGATTTGAAGCTCGTCGTCCGTTGGAATTGGCCCAGATGGATATTCTGGAATTTTTTATCAACAAGATGAAAATATACCTGATATTGCTTCTGGATGATTTTTCCCGATTTATTCTGGGTTGGAAACTTTTGGATCAAACTTCTGTTGATGAAGTCATTGATGTGGTTTCCAAAGCCATTGATCGTTATGGGAAGATGGATGAAATTCTTACGGATAGAGGGTTTGTATTTTATTCATGGCGCGGTATAAACCGATTCGAGCAATTCCTTGAGGTTCATCGGATAGATCATACGCATGCCCGTTCCCATCATCCCCAGACGTTGGGTAAGGTTGAGGCTTGTAATCGACGGATCAAAAGGGAACTGATCGACCATCACCATTTTCCGACAATGCATTATGCAAACTCAGCGGTAAAACAATGGGTTGACCACTATAATTATGATCGTTCCCATCAAGGTATTGGCGGCCTTTTGGTTCCGGCGGAACGTTTTCACGGCCAAGCCGATAAAGTTTTGGACAGGATTGATCAAGGTATCGACATTACGAAGCAAAATGGTTATATATCCGCTGAGACAGATCGAAGTATCATTAATCTTTCGTTATCACCGGATGGAAAAGTTACGTTGTGGCTTTTGGGTCAACCGGTGGTTATGAATGGAGGTGCACATGACGGATGATGTAACCCCTGAAGAAGTTGCGGTAATGATTCGAGCCCGTCAACTTTTAAGAAAAAAAGGACTGAGCTCCGATACTGACGTTACGACCATCTGTGAACACGCGGGTATATCCCGAAAGACAGGCTATCAATGGGCCGGTAAATTTGTCGGTAACTCTGAAAGCGATGAAGAACGGCTTCGCCAGGAGCTTGAGACCCTAAAAAAAGAACATGAAGAACTCAAGGCAGCGTTCAACGAGGTTCGTTTTGAAAACGAAGGCAGAAAGATTGCCTGGTACATCCACGATGTTGACAAACTGATTGTTGAAAAAAAAAACATTACAGTCAGAAGAAAAAAGAGAAAGCGATAAATTTTTACCGGGATGAAAAGCAGCCTGTCCGCAAGGTTGCCTGGATTTTCAGCCTTTCTGTGAGCACTTTAAATGACTGGAACCAAATTTTTGATGAGAAGATGCGTCCCATTGTCCAACCGGATCATCGAGGCAAATCATGCAAAGTCACCCCTGAACTGGTGAAACGTGTGGTGGAAGAAGCCCGAAAATGGAAAAGTCAGGGGAAACGAATTCGAGTCAAAAGCTTTACAAGAAAACTTGCTTCTATGGATATGAGTTTAAGTTCAAAAACAGTTGGTGAAATTCTTATTGCCAACGATCTCAAAGAGCCGCAGACACGCAAGAGAAGGCCTCGATTTTACCAAAGCCTGTGTCAGCGAATCCCCAATGGTCTTTTGAGCCTGGACGGCGGAGAGTTTGTCGTTTGGTTCGGCGATCACCCGATTCCATTAAACCTTGAACTATCGGTAGATACAGGAACTTTTACTCACACGGCCTTCAGTATCGGCGATACGGAAACAAGGCACGAGGTTCTTAACGTATTGAAGTCTCACATCAAAAGCTGGGGGCAGCCTCTCGGCGTTCTTTTTGACCACGGGAGTGCCAATCTGAGTCATGATGTGCAAGGTTTTCTTAAAAAGTACGGCATTGAAATTGTACCAGCAGGCCCAGCCAATCCTAAAGGTAATGGCTCTCTTGAAGGTGCATTTAGTCAGATGAAGCAAGTAATCGGAACCATTTATATTGACCCATCATCGCCTGAAACATTAGCAAAAAGCATTTTGCAATCCATTGTTTCGGTTTATATCAAAATGCGGAATAAACTTTCTTTGAGAGGAAAAAACAGTCCGCCCATTGCAAATATGAACATACCGTTGACCCAAGAGGATATTGAAAAGGAGCGAAAACGATTGCAAGACCATAAAAATGCCAAATTAAAGAAAACTCATGATCAAACCAAAATTGATCGAATTCGAATTTTGATCAAAAATATGGGGCTCAATGTTGAGCCGACCGTTGTCCAACGGGCAGAAAAAACTATCATTGCATATGAAATGAAAGCCATTATGGCTGCTGAAAAGGCTTTTATAAAAGCGGTAAATCGGAAAAATGAGCGTTCAAACCTGCCTTATTTCTTTGGCATACTGAAAAATATTCAAAAGCAAAGGGATGATGATGCGTACAAAGAATATTGTCGTCAGCGATATCATTATGAACAAATGTTTGAGGATCAACAACGGTCTCAATCTTTACAGGAGGACCCCCCAAAAATAGAACAAATTTTGTCCATGCTTGAAAAAGGAATCGATGCATCCTCAAGGACTGTAAAGAATCTGGGATTACGAAGAGCACGGGAATGGACGGAAGAATTATTAAAGCTTTACAGTTATACGGGTTCACTTAAGAAAAAATTCATTGATGCTATATCAAAAATAAGCCACTTGTCCGTTGAAAAAAAAGAAAAG
>CAZIIV010000318.1:0-1580 GCA_964539365.1 uncultured Desulfobacteraceae bacterium
TAATGAAATAACCCTCCGGGATTAACATCTTTTTTTGTGGCAAGATGTATCCATTCTTTGGCGATACGGCTCACCTGCCAGGGGCAAAGGATGATGCCTGAAAGTATCATGATTATGGTTAAAAAGAGTCTGATCAAATACAAAAACGGGACGTTAATATCGCCAAAGAAGAAGTGAGGATCTTCGGTAAATGGCAGAACCCGGAACATCCGATTTTATTCTCGGCGGCATAAAAAAATCTATTTAGTCGGAGTTAATTCTATCCCTTAATTTCCCGGAACACTTAAATGTCACAACCTTCCTGGGTTCCAGCATCATAGCATCACCGGTAGCTGGATTCCTGCCTTTTCGTTCCTTCTTTTCATTGACACAAAACTTGCCGAATCCGCTGATCATAACATCTTCACCGGATTGCAGCGTGCTTTTGATAAGTTCTAAAAAGCTTTCTAAAACTTCATAAGATTTATTCCTGGGAAAACCGATTTCGTTCTGGATTGATTCAACGATTTGAGCTTTGGTCAGTGTCATGGCAGAGTCTCCTTTGTGTCCTTGTGCCTTGGCGGCAGCCATTTCTAGGTTATTAAGTAAAAAACATATAGTACAATATCCGAAAAAAGTAAAGTTTTATTTAAAATTTAGTACGTTAACCGAAAAAAAAAGGGCATGGAATGAACCATAAGCCCTTTGAACTTCGTGGTAGGCACGATTGGATTTGAACCAACGACCTCTACCGTGTCAAGGTAGCGCTCTCCCCCTGAGCTACGTGCCTGTAATTTTGAAAATTTGTTAACACCACTTTTTATGTCTGTCAAGAAAAATGCCTGCTGGAAGAGATCTGATTCTCATTTATCATAAATTTCATCATTTAAGCAACCGGCCGCCACGAAAGAATTAGCTTTCCGGGGAGAAATCTTTTGACGTGAAAAATTAAATTGACTGTTTAAGATACGGAGTTAATTTTTCTTTGATTTCGTCTGAAACGGCCATGGATTGATTTTTTTTGTAATCGTAACAGACCTGGACCGATTCTCCGGTTGCATATACTATGGAATCGTCTGACTGATGCACAAGTTTATATTCAAAAGCAAAGCTTTTGGTACCGATATCCTTGACCCACATGTGAAGGGTTACCTTGTCAACGAACAGGACCGGTTTAAGATAATCGCAGCGAATATGTGCCATTATGAACCTGAAATCAGAAGGATCTGAAACTTTGAAATATTTTTCTGAAAATTTTTTTCGCCCTTCTTCAAAATAGGTAAGGAATACCACATTGTTAACATGTCCCAACGCATCAAAATCACGAAATCTGACATCAATGTTTGTAGAAAATATTTTGCCTGAGCTCATCAGCAACTCCTACCCGGATAAATTTTGATTCATTCTGAAAAATTCGGTCTTTTTAGCGATAATCACAAAAAATAATAATTAAATCCATATTATGTCAAGGTGTTATTTGGTCGAACCGTTTGAACTTTAGGCTCTATGATTTTTCCCGGGAAAATATATTGGACTTATTTATCCGTATGTGGCAAATTAAACCTTGACGGTTTCGTAAAAAGTCCAACTTCTGCGTTGTG
>CAZIIV010000318.1:1590-2988 GCA_964539365.1 uncultured Desulfobacteraceae bacterium
TACAAAATTTGCACGCCTTGAATTTGAACTTTTTACGAAACCGTCCAAATAGGATATTTTACGAGTTCATCAAACCTGAGGAAGGAGATGTTTGCAATGAAAGTTAGAAAGTCTATTTTTTCAGGAAGCTGGTACCCGGGCAACCCTGCCGAGTGCGAGAAAGAGATCAAAAGTTTTCTAAAAGAGTACCCCACAAAGACCATTGCTCAGAGGGCTTTAACCGGAGGGATCGTCCCCCATGCGGGATGGTATTTTTCAGGGAGTATCGCCTGCAATGTAATCCATTGCCTCAAAGATGAAAAGCCTCCGGATGTTTTTGTAATTTTTGGGATGCATCTTCACCCGCGCTCACCCTCCTATATTATGACTGACGGTGCTTGGGAAACTCCTTTTGGTGCAATAGAAATCGAAACGTCACTTGCAAGCGCACTGACAGAACAATTTGCCTTTCAGATCGAAACTGCTGAAAACTTTACCCAGGATAATACCATTGAACTTCAGCTTCCTTTTATAAAATATTTTTTTGGGGACACAAAAATCGTTCCTATTGGCGTCCCGCCCACGCAAAAATCTCTTGAAATCGGAACGGCTGTGGCGGATGTTTCACAACGTCTGGGATTGCGGATTAAAGTTATCGGCTCGACCGATCTTACCCATTACGGTATGAATTACGGGTTTGTATCCCACGGCTCGGGTCCGGCGGCCTTGGACTGGGTGCGCAATGAGAACGACCGAAGGGTGATCGAGGCCATGCTTGCCATGGATCCGGACAAGGTTATTTCAGAGGCCCTGGCGAATCACAATGCCTGTTGCAGCGGCGCAGCAGCAACTGCAATTGCCGCTGCAAAACGGCTCGGGGCCGGCAAAGCCGAAACCATCGCTTATGCAACCAGTTATGATAAAAGTCCGGGGGACAGTTTTGTGGGGTATGCGGGGATTGTGTTTTAAAAAGGGGTCAGCCGGTAACGCCCCCATAAGTGCTAAGTTATTTTTTGCGCCGGAAGGGACTGAAAAAAAATGAACATCGAACATCGAACGTTCAACATCGAATGTTGAATGGAAAAACATGAGGAAACAGAAGAAGAACTTAGGGGCTCCGCCCCAATTGGAATGTTGGAATGATGGAACATTGGAATAATGGGTACTGGGATAATGCAATGTTGGGTTAACGGTAAAATATGTGTTGAAGATAAAATAAAAAATGGATAATATCCTTTTAAAAACCAACCTTCCAGCATTCCACCCTTCCATTATTCCATGTTCGAGGCAAGTGTGAAAGCCTCAAAAAATATCCTATATTTTCATAAAGTTGTAGAATTTCCGAGACGTTTAATTAAGAATTGGGGGTGCCTTGCCAAACCGAATAATAGCCATAGACGACGATCAAACCTTCCTCAA
>CAZIIV010000319.1:0-2983 GCA_964539365.1 uncultured Desulfobacteraceae bacterium
TAGTCGTCGAGCAGGTAGGCGCTTTCAAGGTCGCCGAGCCGGGTGACGATGCCATCGACAACCTGATCGATGCCCATAACTTTGCTGACCATGGATTTGAGTTCCGGAAATAATGGATGTTTCGGGTTGGCCTTATAAATCACCTGCCTTCCGCTTTTTTGAGAGGTGAGGAGTCCGGTTTTCGTCAACTGATTGAGTTCCTCTCGCACCGAATTGGTTGATACGTTGAATTCTTTAGACAGTTCACGTAAGTATGAACGGGTTTTGGGGTTAAAGAAGAAGCGGATCAGCAGTTTGATCCGTGTTTTTGATGAGATAAGACCGGTAAATAAATTTTCCATGATAAACTTATTTATGAGTAAGTATATTACTCATAACACATCCAGCATGTTTTTGTCAATTAATCTTTTTTAAAAAGTTTAATTGTCATGCTATATTGTTTTATGATATTCGATTTTCTATAAGTTGTAGAAATTCCGAGACATGGACGTTTGCCACCTTATGGATACAGCGGTGCAACCGCGTTTCATAAAATCGTAATGCGATTTTATTATGGAAAAAATCACCCCTGAAACTTACGACAAACATATTAAAGCCCTCATGGATATCAGCCGGGCCATTACGTCGGATCTGTATTTGGAGGATATTCTCAAGCTGATTGTGATGGTCACGGCTAAAGTGACCGGCGTTGAGATCTGTTCTTTGTGGCTGATCGATGAGAGTGTAAGCCCGATCAAGATCAGGCTCAAGGCTACGCAGGCCATCGACCCGGATTATGTAAAAGACCGGTCATTAAACATGGATGAAGGGGTGGTCGGCTTTGTGGCCACCCATAAACACCCCTTGGTTATAAAAGATGTTTTGAAAGAACCCCGATTCAAGGAAAAAGACATGGCCAAAAAGCTTGGTCTGGTATCCATGGTGGGCGTACCGCTTCAAGTACAGGATGAAAAGGTGATCGGCGTGCTCAACTGTTTTACCGCCGGGTTACATGAATTTTCCGAAACAGAGGTCAACCTGATCACCACGGTGGCCAACCAGGCGGCGGCGGCCATAATCAACACGGAACTGATGGTCAAAACCAAGGTGATCCGGGAAGAGCTCGAAACCCGTAAGCTTGTGGAACGAGCCAAAGAGGTGCTTATGCGCCGGCGCAAAATCAACGGGAATGATGCATTTCGATGGATTCAGAAGCGGAGCATGGATTCACGAAAGTCCATGCGCCATGTGGCGGAAGCCATACTGCTGTCAGAAGAATTTGAATAGTAATCTAACCCGGACGAGCCACAACCAAACAGAATACTTTAATAATTTAACTTCCTGTGCCAACTAACGAATAGATACTGGATACTTGATACTCGATGCTGGATAAAACAAGGATAACTTCGCTTTTTAAAGGCCAGCATCCAGAAACCAGCATCAAGAATCTTTTTATAAGGGTACAACATGGAGTAATAAAAAAAATGCCACAAAAATTACAAAATTTACAACTAAGGAACTAAATATCTTTTAATAGCCGGTTTGCCGGGGATTTCTTAAGTTCATGGCTAAACGACTGCAGCGCTTCCGATAAAGCCTTTAACTCCGCGGTTTGTGCAACCGGGATGTCATCAACGCCTTTCTGATCCAGAGCGTCAATAATCGATTTTATGGTTATCGTATTTATATGACGCCCCGGTTGATAGGCTAATTCCTTATTCTCTTTGATATCCGTATTGGACAAAATTCCGGCTTCAACGAGTTCGTGGAGTATTTGCCGTACCAGACGAATCGGGATTTCCAAGGCAAATGATATGTTAGAGGCTGTTAAGGGCCGTTCCCCTTTCGAAAAATTGGATATCACAAGACGGGCGATGTTAAGGGTTAATAATCTTTTAAATGACCGGCTAATCCACCGGCAATCCGGCTCAAATTCATAAGTATCCACATGTTGATACGCAAAAGAGATTTCCGCTCCAAAAAGAACAATCAGCCAGCTCAACCGTATCCATATTAAAAACAACGGAAGTGCGGCAAAACTTCCGTATATTGCGTTATATCTCGACATCCCCACCTGAAAATAAATGTAGCCGAACTGTGCAATCTGATAAATGGTTCCGGCTAAAATACCGGCAATAGATCCGGAACTGAAATTAACCTTGGTATTGGGCATTAAAATATAAATAAATATAAAAAGTATCCATACGAGACAATACGGCACAAATTTCAGAATTACAAATATGACCGGACTAAACACGCCTATCAGCGCCACTTTTTCGGTGATTAATGTAATTTGGGTTGTTATAAACACCGCAGCACTGCTGGACAGGATGACGAGCAGGGGAGAGATCAGGACAATGGAAAGATAATCACTGAATTTTCGCCCATAAGCCCGGGGGGTTTTTACCTCCCAGATATTATTGAAGGAATGCTCGATATGGCTCAAGAGTTTAATCACGGTCCATAAAAGAAAAACGATGCCGATACCGGCGATCACGCCGCCTTTCGTAGTTTCGAGCAGAGAGCGGGCAAAATCAAAAATACGTGTCATCACTTCTTCCTGCCCGGGAAATTTTTCCAACATCTGTTTTTCGAGCAGGGTTTGAAATCCAAAACCTTTTGCAATTCCGAAGGCCATGGCGACCAACGGAACAATGGAAAGTATGGAATAAAAGGTCAGTGCCGATGCCTGTAAGGGACATTGATCCTGTCCGAATCCGCGGATCGCCAAAAGAAGAATCCGGAGTGGTTTAACGAAAAAATATTTCGTGCGGGAAAGATCTTTTTTTCGAATTCTCCAGATGTCGGTTTTGATAAAATGAATGATTTTCGATTTTAAGTTCATATGGCAGAATACATTATTCGATGTTCAACGTTCGATGTTCGATGTTCGACGTTCATCTTTTAAATGCTTAAAGTCATAACAGGTAATTAGGTGGCAGTTGTTTTTCCAAGTGCTATGGAAAGTTTCTTCTGAACCGATTCAACGCTGATACGCCGCATA
>CAZIIV010000320.1:0-2983 GCA_964539365.1 uncultured Desulfobacteraceae bacterium
GATTTAGGGATGTGGGCTAATAGGCGTTTTTATGGGTCTCCCGCCCGAACAGCGTTAACTATCTGCTGCCACCAATGATCAGAACAAGGACAACAGGCTCCAGTTGTCCTTGTTATTTGTTATTCGATTAACCAATACTCTGTCTTTTCCGTAATGTATCAACTTTAGCCAGTTGAATAGGGTTTACCCCGTGAAATTTTTATCCAGCCTGCCCAGTGAAACCAGTACTTTCTTTTGTTTAACCGGGGTGAAACCATGTGTTTTCGTTTGTTTCACCGGGACCGAAGGACAGCGGAGTTTACCCTGTTAAACCTTTCTTTGTCTTTTGTTTCTCCGGGGCGTATTTCACTGGGGCTCCCTCGGGGAAATTCAACAGGGCCGTCCCAATGGACGTCCACAAGAATCCTCTCCGACCTCTGTCTTCTTACGTTCCCAGGTTTTTACGTTCCGCCTTCGTTCCGTTTTTCATATAACACACTGACATCAATTGATATTATCGTTCCTCCCTTTTCCCACTGTATCCATAATCAGTACTTAAGACATATTTAGTGCTCCGGCCAGAGCCACGAACTTCAATCCAGCCATCAGCCATCAATTTTGTAATGCGCCTGTGGGCTGTTGTCTTGGAAAAGTGGAAAACTCCCATAATATCTTGCATTGATGCCGGGGCATGGGAAATAAGCCATCTGCAAAGCTTAGCTCCTTCTGATGAAACGCCTGCAGCCTCAAATGAGGTAAAGTTTTCAACGAGAAAGGCATTAGCGGAGGGTAAGAATTTGGGAGCCGGAAGGTGTGCTGCAAACATTGCTTCCCGCATACGGTGGATACCGCTACCCAAACGCTCCACATAGCCCATTCGGTGGAATATATCAGCAATTAGACGGTTGCGAGGAACAGATCGTGTACCAAGTTCTTCAAGAGTTAATCCCTGCGGCAAACCGCCTGGGCTTGTTATGACCATACGACCCGGGTGCATATGAACAAAGATATGTTCTGTGTCGGCAAAATAATCACGATGTGTCAAAGCATTCAGCAAAGCTTCACGAAAAACTGCTTCAGGCATTTCTTGAACCTCTTCTCTTGGCTCTGCTTGATCGATCCTGTAAGAGACTCGAAGATTTCGGCGAATAAATTTGATGACAATTTCAAGCTGTTCTTCTAAAGTCCCTGTGGCATCAATACGATCCAGAATTGTAGAACGGCTGTCATCCGCATAAAGGGCGCAGGTAACAAAAGCTTCTGGAAAAAAGCGCTGAGGCTCACGACAAAAAAACAGTACTGCAGTACGGGTCAAAAGTAGATGCTTTTGCTGCTTTTGAGCAATACCAAGATTCGTTAGCAGATCGCTTGGCAGCGTTTTTTCCGAAAGGCCTTTGCGGCGGCAAAAAGCACGCAACTTGTCATTGTCCAGCAGTTTCTCAGCATTCTTAACTGGCTCAAATTGTTCATCAAATCGGACCTTGTTGCTTTTAATAGCAAAATTCAGAATTTCATCTCTATTAAGCTGTTGCGAATTAGGACCGATACGCAAGAAAAAACCATCTTTGCAACGGTATGGTTTATCTGTACCCTCCGGGACAGTGATCTCGACAACGTTGCCACGAGACACTATGTGAACATCAATGCGCGGGTCGCAACCGTTTGCGACATCCTGGATCTGACTTCTGAGTCTATTAGAATCATCAACCCCGACGATCTTGCCATCATCGGATATGCCAATAAACAACGACCCGCCTGAGGCATTGGCAAATGCAACAAACTCTTTAGCCAAAGCCGTAGCTTTGGCTTTAAACTCTATTTTTTGCCCCTCGCCCTCGCCACATACAATGGAAAGAAAGTCAGATTGATTCATTCTTCAAAGCTATCCCCCTGCAGAAGGTCATTCTAATCATCTTTACCCCGTTAAATTCACGCCAGTGACAGTGCATCGTATTTAACCGGGGTCCTATTTTCTCTTTCCCTTTTTCTATCCTTCTCATCCTCTCACTTTCCAACCTTCCCGTACTTCGGACTAATAGGCGTTTTTATGGGTCTCCCGCCTGAAAAAGGTGAGCCAGAGGATCTTCAAATCCAGCCAGAAACTCCAGTTTTCCAGATAAAAAATATCGTGCTCCGCGCGCTTTCCAATGGACGTGTCTCCCCGCCATCCGTTCACCTGTGCCCAGCCGGTTATTGGAATTTTTTTTACCCAAAACAGCCTTAGGCTGAAATGGGTAAAAACAGGCTGCTTATTCCGAAACCTTTAAAATATTATATACGGTTTTCCTCGTTATTCCCAAGCGTTCAGCGATTTCAGTTTTTTTAAAGCCACGCGCGAGGAGTTGTTCGATGAGATATTTTTTAGCCTTTCTACTTTCAGGTGAATTTCCAACAGATTTTTTTTTCACCTCTTCAATCTTCTTTTCCAGCGTTTCGAGGCCCAGCAAATTCATGCCCAGAGGATTTGTTATTTTCTTTTTTTGTTCAATCTTTTTAAAAAGTGACGGAAATAACGCCGCGAGCTTTGAGCCAAAACGCTCAATAGCCTCTTCTTGTTCTAAAACATGTCCGGTATCTATTCCACTTCCATGTTTCAGCAGCGTCTGATATTTTTTCCTTCCATCTTTTTTGTGCTGGGATAAAAAATCCAATATTAAATGAGGATCAACAAAGGATTTTGGTGCATTTTCATTGCAATATAACGCTATCGACGACCATCGGTACTCGATTGGATCGGCAACGATAGATGCTTTGACGGGATTTAGATGAATATAAAGTGACGCAGCTAAAAGGTAATTATCGTCAAAACAAACAGCCTGCCGATAAGGTCCGCCAAAAAGATGACCTTTTCTTTCGTATTTTCGGTTGAACTTCATGGCATATCTGGAGAACAGATCTCGCATGGCATCATACAAATTCTTTTCCTCAGGACTGAGGAGTAAATGAACATGTTATGTGAAGCTCGAAATTATGTGAAGTTGAGCTTCCATCTATTGAGATTTTC
>CAZIIV010000321.1:0-2977 GCA_964539365.1 uncultured Desulfobacteraceae bacterium
AACAAGAAATCAGGCACCCTAATAGAGATATTGCAAAAACCGGCGGACATGGAGGGGCGGCCAGTAGGTGGATTAAAAACAGGACCTATTCTTTTTGGAGAATTTCCGACAGTGCTCGGGGAATGTGCTGAACCATTTCCATGACCTGCATGGCAGGTGTGGGGTGTGCATAGTGCCCGGCCAGCCGGTTCACTTTAGCGGCAACAGTGGCTGCCTTCACAACCTCCATACCGGTTCCGATCAGAGCCGTTACAATGCCGGTAAGGGTATCCCCTGTGCCTCCGATGGCCTCCATAGCTTCTTCCACGGGAGTATCAACCGTCGCCTGAACTCCCTGTCCGTCAGCCACATAATCCTGTTTTCCCTTGACCAGGAGGCAGCGGGCGGCATTTTCATGTTTGTAGGCAGTTGCGATCAGTTCCGGCACCCGATTTTCCTCATGCAGGATAAACCCCCGGGTGTAAAAAGGATGCGGCGCCTCTTGGTCCGCCAGAAACGCCAGCTCCCCGATGTCCGGCGTGAACAGATCATATTGAGAAGACTGCCCGCTCATTTTGGCCGCGTACATGAACCCCGCATCCGCAATCAAGACCGGTCGCCGTTCCATCTCTTCCACGGCGAACAGAACCCGATTGTGCCAGTCCACATCCGGTTGAAGGTAATGAAACACAATGACATTCACATCACGGGTTCCCAGATGCCTGCTCAAATATTCATAGAGATGCCGGCTGCCGTGTCCAAGGCCCGCATCTCCCACCAGATATGCGAATGGAGCGCCCTGTTCAAGCACCTGGGCGGTCTTGATTGCTGCCGCCAGCAGGGCAGGGGTCCCCCGATTCACCGGTATCCGCTTTCCCCGGATATGGATACTGTCCCCTTTCATGCGGACTTCCCCGGTCACCAAAGGGAACTCCGGGTCAGGAACCGTTCCCACGACTCCAATCACCGGCGTTTCATCTCCTCGTAAGCGAGCTGAAGGGCATACCCGCAAAGGGTGTGGCCGATTTCCCTCGGGCTTGGCGTCTCATTCAGCGACATTCCCACCATCCTGCTTGCCAGATAGGGTACATCCGGGCACCCTCCTCCTGAAATATTCACGATGGTCTTGGTCTCTTTTTCAACCGTTAATTTCATATTGGCCGCCCGGATCATCAGATATTTCCCAAAATCCTTATTTTGAAAAAGATCCACGGGCTGGAGCAACGGACTGCTGACCGGCACCATTTTAATGGGAGGCGTTCCCGCGTTCTCTAATATCCTCAGAATATTCAGTTTCTCGATAAGAGGAATCTCGATAACCAGATCGCAGCCGCTCCGGATTTCAGGCGGAGGACCCATCACCCGGATGTTCCATCCCTGTTTTTTAAGGACCGTTTCCGCTTTGATCACCTCACTGGTATGCTCAAACACCAGTATGCCCCTGTCCGCTTTGGATGATACTTTGGTTTTCTTTTTTCTCGAGGTCAAGCGTTTTAAAAAAGACACGTGCTACTCCCTTTTTATGGTCAGCGTATATCCGGTTTCATGTTCTTGAATATCCGCCACCTCCCAGCCCTGGCTTCGCGCGGCACGGCTCACGTTTTCCTTTGACGTGTCCGTATCCACCTTAATTGTGATTTCTCCTTTTTGTATCTCCCTGATCTTATCTATGGTCATCAGAACGGGTTGGGGACAGGAAAGTCCTCCGGCGTCGATAATTACACTCATACTCTACCTCCTATTTCTTTCTCATGGTGAAACCGATAAACAGGCAGACCAGAAGGCCGATAATCACTGCTGCGATGCCATGGGGTCCGACCCCCTTGGGCGAACTGGCCAGGCCGAAATTATGGGCAAATCCGGCCCCGACGATCATACCCAAAACAAACACCGCTGCGTCGCCGTCCCCCTCTCCGGCCAGAAAAAGTTGCCGGCCCGGACAACCCCCGGCAAGAGCAAAGGCCAGACCGGCCAGAACCATGCCCCCGAAGTTCCAGACATGCAGGGTATGAGCCACGGGCTGGTTGACAAAGCCGGGATGAAACTGGCCCACAATGAGATTGGTGATGAACGCCAACGCCACAAGGGCAAGAAGTCCCAGAAAAAGATGCGCCTGCCGGAACAGAATCAGATCCCTGAAGGCCCCCATGGTACAAAAACGGCTTCTCTGTGCGGCGAATCCAATGGAAAGCCCCACGACCAGAGAAATAAGCACCGGGGCATGCATGGCGCCCGGTCCTTTGAGGCTGTAGAACAAGACCCCGCTTTTTGCCTCGTCCTTCACATACGGGTAAATCAGCATTAAAATGAAAAACCCTGACATAATTAAGGGCAACAGCCATCCCACCGAGGCGTATGTCTTTTGGGTTCGACCCAGGTTGTATCCCCCCTTGAGGAAAAGCGTGCCGATCCAAATGCCGCCGATCAGGCCGAGCAACCCGAAAATGGCATTTCCGTCGCCGGCCGAAAAGCGCAACAGGGCCCGCCACGGGCATCCCAGAAAGACCAGCGCCCCGATCATGGCAAAAACCCCCAACACGAATCGAACAATAGGGGCGGAGCCCGCACGGGGCCGGAATTCCTTGAAACCATACGCAGCTATCAATGATCCCAGGACAAACCCAACGATTTCGGGTCGCATATACTGGACCACCGCCGCCCGATGAAACCCGATGGCCCCGGAAATGTCCCTTTCAAAACATGCCACGCAGATACCCATGTTTCCTGGATTTCCCCATTTCTGTAACAGCGGGGCAAGCACCCCGATAAAGGCCCCAACGCCGATGATGCCCCACCGTGTGGAAAAAAAGTTTTTGAACTGACCCATTTATTTCCTCCTTTGATTTCGTCAATTAAAATCCCACGGTAAACTGAAACGTGAAGATGTTCCTTTCGTCTTTTTCAGGGTTATCCGGATCAACGTACATGTAATCCGCCGTTAACTTGCAGTTGTGTCCTTTGAGATAATAATTGAATCCGCCGCTCCAAAAATCGGTTT
>CAZIIV010000322.1:0-2970 GCA_964539365.1 uncultured Desulfobacteraceae bacterium
ATTGAAAACGAGCGAGAACGCCGCCGGGGGCCGAAAGATGCCGTTTCTGGATGGAAACTAACTATCTGTTCTGAAGCCACCTTTCAAGGCGGCGAAGACCTTCTTTTATGGAGATCCGGGGAATATATCCCAAGTCTTTTCCGGCAGAGCTGATATCGAACCAGTGAGCTTTTGCGAGTTCATCTGCCAGAAAACGCGTCATCCGAGGCTCGTGGCTGATATTAAAACTTCGATAAACCAATTCGAGCATCGTTCCGATCAGCCATGCCATGTTGCGGGGCATTGAACGCCTGACAGGGGCAAGACCTGCCGCCTTTAGAATATGGTTTATCATATCCCATAAAGGAATCGGGTCGCCCTGGCTGATAAAATAGATATTTCCGGAAAGTTTGGGGTTCTTTTCCAATGCATCCGCAGCCAGAACATGGGCCTCCGCAGCATTGTCTATGTAAACGCTGTCTATAAGGTTTTTACCATTACCCACCCTTACGAGATGGTTTGCTCTTGCGATAATTCTTGGGACAAAATGTTTATCCCCAGGTCCCCATATCAAATGAGGCCTCAGAATAATTGTCATTAATCCCCGGCCGGCGGCCTTGATGACATACTGTTCGGCAATCGCCTTTGTTTGAGGATAATACGCATGATACGTTGCCGGATAAGGAACAGATTCGTTAACTCCCTCCATGTCTGAACCGTTAAACACAACGCTGGGCGAACTTGTATAAATCAGTCTTGAAATATGATGTTTTTTACAGCCGGCAATAACGTTTTGGGTGCCGGTTACATTAGTTCTGTAGTAGTCGGAATAATCCCCCCAGATCCCGGCTTTTGCTGCGGTATGAAAAACAAGGTCCACGCCCCGCAATGCGTGTTCAATTTCGGTTTTATTGCAGATATCGCCCTGTATCTGTTCAATGCCCATGGATGAAAGTTCGGGGTAACGGTTGCGGGAAAAGCTTCGGACATGATATTTTTTTTTAACGAGCAGCGTTATAATAGCCTTGCCCAAAAAACCGCCACCCCCTGTGACCAGAATTTTTAAGGGAGGGGGTGCTTGTATTGATGGATCATTTTTCATTAACGTAATTTCTTTTCTGCCCATATTGCCAGTTTTTCACGGAAGATCTTTGAATTATGACGGATATCTACCGGAAACGACTTGCAAAAAAATATACTGTCAATATTTTTTGTGAATTCATTTTGCTGTGCAAGCTCAAAAAGTTCTTTTTCAATTTTCTTTTTTTTAACCTTGTTTTTTTTATGTTTGAGTTCGATGCATATTACCGGTTTCTGTCGATACATAGGGCCTATCCCTACAAGGGCGCTTCGAAACACCATGGGATGGTTGTTAAAGATCGCCTCGCAGGGGATGCTAAAAAGACTAGTTTCTTCAGTAATCACGCGGTGGCTTTTGCGACCGCAGAACCATATCCTTCCCTTTGAATCCATCCATCCGAGATCCCCCATCCGATGCCATACCGTATTACCGTCTTTAATCTTGGAGAGGGCATCTGCTTCGGGGTCTTCAAAATAGTGTCGGGTGACCAGATCTCCTCTCACCGTTATCTCGCCAATCTCGGTATCTTTAACCACAAGGTCGGCCGACCATTTGTCGATGGCATGGTCACTGATTTTGATAATTTGCACGTCCAGATCGTTAATGCGACGTCCGATGCAGATACCATAGCCTTGTTCGCTTAATTTTCTGGTTTCAGACAGGATTTCATTACTTGAGATGGATATGACGGGCACCGCTTCGGTGGCACCGTATGGCGTATGAATCTCGGCATTTTCACACAGCATGGAGGCAAACTGCTCGATAACAGATGGTGCTACCGGTGCTCCGGCTGAAATTACCCTTTTCAAAGACGGCAGTGTTATGTTTTTTTGTTTGCCGTATGTGCCGACCCGATTCAACAGGGCGGGTGATGCGAACATGCTGGTAACCCCCTGGTTTGAAATGGCTTCGATGATCTTTTTAGGGTTTGCCCGTGCCGGTTTCGTGGGATCCATGTCCGGTATTATCGACGTTATTCCCAGTGCCGGCCAAAACAGGGCAAAAAGCGGAAATGTGGAAAGATCTACTTCGTCGGTAGAAATGCCCAGGTGGGATTTTATATGACGAAGCTGAGAATCAAAATTGCCATGAGTGTATACCGCGCCCTTGGCCGGCCCTGTGCTTCCGGTAGTGAATAGGATGGCGGCTGTCTCATCCCGACGGGTTTGAGCTGCTGTATAGGGTCTCCAGGGAGCCTGGCGGACTCGGTTAAGTGCAACACCTTTCAAAAACCAGCGCCGTCCCACGGTAATCCAGGTCCTTACAGTATTAAAATATTTCGGATAAAAGGCGGGAAACACATGTGCGGAAGGGATACCGATAAACGCACGGGGACGTCCTTGTTTAAAACAGTCAACCATCCGGCGTATTCCCATTCCCGGGTCTACAACAACCGGGATCGCTCCGGTTTTGAACAGTGCAAATATGATAATAAAAAATTCCAGACCGGGTTTCACCATCAAAATAGCACGAACGCCGCGCGTGATGCCTGTTTTTTCAAACCCGTGGGCCAGACAGTCAGCTTCCCGATCGAGTCGCAAAAAGGTAAGATGAGAATATGAAACTCTGCCATAATTATCCCGGCCTGCCGGGTAAACCACCGCCCTCTTATATGGCTTTAGTTCGGCCATCCTTTTAAGATGGGATGCAACGTTTACGGCATTTTTTTCATGATTGGTCGGTATCATTGGTTCGAATCAATTTCAGGTTGATAATTTTCATCGGGATTTTTTTATTTAACGCAAAATTAACAGGCAGGCGATGCCCGCCGCCAAAGGGTTTTAAAAGAATAAAGACTGGGAACTTCTGAAGGTCAATTCGGCGAACTAAACAGCCTGTCCTTGTTTAATGATTTGTTCAAGTAAGCCGCTTCGCGGCAGATAATTAAATCCTCATAACCAATCCTTCCA
>CAZIIV010000323.1:0-2969 GCA_964539365.1 uncultured Desulfobacteraceae bacterium
AATATCTGCGGATTCAGGGTAGCTGAGAACCTGTAAATACTATTTTTATCCAAATATCTCAGTAAACCGGGCTTCTTGAACAATAGATTGAAAACGACCTTTCAGGTCGTGTCAATCCTTAAAGGTTGGCAGTCCTTTTTTCTCTTTTTTTAATTATAGGGATTAATGACCTTAGAGCGTCATTTACTGAGTTTTCATCTGGGAAAAACTCAGCCACATCCGGATCGATGATTACAACATTAGTTCCTTTTTTGTATTCATTAGCGTATTTGCCCCTTACGCCCTTGCTAAAATCATATTCTTCCAGCATATCTGGATCATTAGACAGTGGTTTCATAATATTTCCTTTCTTTCTTGGTGGCTTTTCTTGCGCTTATAATTCGAATATTATCTCCTCTTTCTGTATGAACAATAACCAACAGGTGATTATTATATGACATTCCGATAAGAACCAATCTTTCTTCATCTCTTGAATGTAAAGGATCATCTATGGTTAATGATAAAGGATCTCTGAAAGCGGTGCTTGCTTCCTCAAAAGATACACCGTGTTTTTCTATATTGGTTTTTGCCTTTTTAAAATCCTATTCAAATATTAACATACATTGATTCTCATTCCAAATTTATATTTTTTGTCGAACCAACAAACCCCGCGGTTAGCGCAGTTTGCCTTTTATTAATGGGTCTTTCATGATGGCACATGATCAACGGTCCGCCTTCGCTGAAAAGATATGGCGCGACAAGGAGGGGGCATCATGTTCCATCGGTATTGCAGCCGACTACAATGCCCCCTCAATTCATGTCACAAAATCCCGGGTTTGGACCCTGATGCAATTTTAGCATTTTTTGACGCTTCACCGGATCATACCTGAAAATATCGTACCGGTCTGCCGTATCCAATAATCGAAGAAACCGTACCACTGTTTCTTACACAAAAAAATATAAGCTGTTAATTCAGCACGTCAACAACCGCGCAAACTCGCCGATGGGTCTGAGAAATCTCATCATTATCATGCTACATACACCCACAAATATAGGTTTTCTTGAAACGACAACTTGCCGATATTATGCTTAAAATTGTTCTAATTCACACTATTCAAGCTTATGACACCATTCCCTCTCCACTGCTCTATCCTTGTCGGGTTGTAGCCATAACGATAAGGTGAGCTGGCCGGCAACGGGCAGGTCGAATTTGAACCAAATTCCCGCTATCCGCGATATAACACCCGGTCAACTCAACCGACTGGTTTGCAGCAGGCATTTTGTTTGCGGCATTTCAACTGTACGCACGTACCCTCAAAAAGGGATTTCTTCTTTATCTGAATCACCATCAAAATCAAAAGGCATCATTTCGCTTACCAAATCAAAAAAGACACCCAAAGATTCGCATAAATTCTTCACAATTCGACTATGAACTTCTTTTTCATTAACATCCTTGGCTTTCGACATTGCTTTCAATGCGGAAGTTAATTCTTTTGACAACCCAATAATTATTTTTTCAGTATCCATTAATTCTCCATTTCATTTTTTTATTGCGAACGAAGAAGTCACCAGCAGGAAGGGAGCAACAACTGTGTAAATTGCTAATAAACAGCCAAAACCCAAAAAATAGGCTGTAGAAAATAGCCCGCCGACCCTTCCTGTCTGGTGCACTGACAGGTGTACGCCCGGCATGGGCGTGAACTTATGGAATGACTCGCCGTCGCCAAGGCTATGGTGTGGCAGGGAAGTCCCCTATACGTGAATCCTGTTAACGTGTTTAACACATTAACAAAAGTATTAGCCGACGGCAAGGGCGGAACCGTGAGGGATCGTCTGAAGGCAGCCCGAGTGCAAAGCTATGAGCTTAGCCTGTCCCGGACTTGATCCGGGAAACAGAAACAGCATATAAGGCCCAGTCTCCGGGTGAGTTAGCACCACATGACGAAGCCCCGGAATTGGGAGACTTGCCTGCCTCAGGCAGGTCGGGTAGTCGCCAGAGGCGACCAAGAATGCTGCGGTTGTGTAGCGAAAGTTCACGTCCTTATCCGGGGAGATCTGTCCGCACCCGTGTTCGTAACCTTCTTAAAATGGGTACCCATCCGAACGTCGCCATTCCCATGAGCTTTTCACGTAAAGGCCCCTGGAAATGTGCCCGGACGTTAGCCACGCAAACCGGGATGACAAATCAATGGCTTAAGGATCAAGAGGCTTCGCTTAAGCTTCGACCCCTCAAGAGGTCTGCTAGCTGTCAAAGAACTGTGGGTGAACATTTATCCGCCTCAGGCGGATTCATTACCCAACTAACTTGTCACGCCAAAGCCCATATGGGCGACGGCGGACGGTCCGGTAATTTAAGTGAACCGCCCGGTGCGCTTGCCCGCCTTTGGAGGGGACCCGCTTGCCGAGTGGTGTGGGGAGGGGGAGAGAAAGACTCCCCCTTACCCGATTCTGCTTGACTTTAAGTTGTGTTCAGTGACCAATTATTTTCGTACAATTTCATTTTAATTAACTGTTTGAAAGAAATTCTTCGATAGCCTTCATTTCTGCTCTTGGGTATTTTCCCTTTTTCCTTCGCAACATTTGCCGGAACTATCCATGAACGAACATTCTCACTTGATCTAAAAATAAAGACTATGAAATCAACCCTATCGTTTTCACTAAATTTGCAGTGCTCGGTTCTAAACAATTCATTTGAAGTCGTTCGGGTTTTTACACTCACTTTTTTCAGTTTACCATTGAGATCAACTGAAAGATCATAACCAGGCCAATTATCCGGCATTTTTGCAGCCGGTAGCCCCTCAAATATGAACTGGCTCAGGGCGAAATATTCTCCGGCATCGCCATGTTGGACTGAGCCGTTTATACGGATTTAAGTTACTATGCCAATATTTATTGGGATTGTAAAGGTATGATTATGTATCAGGGGTTGTAGGTTCCCAAAATTATATCAAATGTGTCTACCCTGGAAAAACATACAGTGCCCCTTGACA
>CAZIIV010000324.1:0-2965 GCA_964539365.1 uncultured Desulfobacteraceae bacterium
ACTTGTAACTTGTGAGCACTCCCTTGGAATTTTAAAGTTATCCTTGACCTGATCGTCAATTTTTCTTATACTTATTAAGAAGTTGTTTTAACATGATAAAATTAATAACAAGTGAACAATATGGCTGTAGCATTACAAACGAAAACATATGCTCACATTGGATCTGACCCTGACATCGCTGATGGAAAACCCATAATTGTTGGGACTCGAATTACTGTCAGATGTATTGCTGGATATTATCAGATGGGGATGAGCGCCGACGAGATCCTGACAACTTTGCCCCACTTAACGCCCTCACAGGTGCATTCAGCTTTGGCATATTATTTTGACCATCAGGACGAAGTTGATACGGATCTATCTGAATCTTCAGATATAGAGTTCTGGAAATCACAAGTTTCTCTGCATCCTAATCAGAAAGTTCCGAATGTATGAAAATCGAGTTGCTTTTGGACGAAGATGTACATTCAGGGTTGGCACACGCCTTGCGAAAAAGAGGATATGATGCCATTCATGCTCAGGAACTGGATCGGAAAGGGCGTTCTGATGCAGATCAGCTTCTATTTGCTATTCAGCAAAAGCGGTGTCTTTTTACTTTTAATGTGAAAGATTTTGTGATCCTCCATAATCAACATATGAAAAACTGCCAAGAACACTGGGGAATCATAGTTGCAAAACAACTTCCATTCAGAGAAACGATGTCAAGATTGTTAGGCCTGCTTCAACGGCATTCCAAAAAAACAATTAAGAATCATTTGGAGTTTTTGTAGATATTCTTGATTACTCCATTTTTTATCACATTAAAACGATATTTGAACTCCTTTTACTGTTTCTAAATTTTGAATATTGAATCCTGAACTTGGAACTTTTCCAAAAACATATCTCAATCCGATCCGCTAATTCCGGGCGCTTTAAATAGGTACCGCGCATAAAATCATTGAATGTCCCCAATATGGCCGGAATTTAAACCAACAACTATTCCGCCAAAAAAGAAATTGACAGGTAATCAGGCATTAGGTATACTTTAAAGCAATAAAAGGTATACCACAGGGGGTGATGGAATTGTCTAAAGTAACGGCAAAGTATCAAGTGACTATTCCTGTAAAAGTTAGAAAGGAGCTGGGTATTGTCCCAGGAACTGAAGTAGATATCAAAAAAGAGGGGCAAAACTATGTCCTTGTTGTTGATCCAGTAGCAAAAGTCAGGGAAAAATGGTGTGGAAGGTTCAGGGGTGGACTTACAACAATGGAATATATGGATGAAGTCAGAGGAAAAGTGAATTGAAGGTCTGTGTAGATACCACTATTCTTATTGATATTTTGAAAGATGAATTTAGAAGCTTTCAGGACAAGTTATACACTGCTCTTTCCAAAAGAGAGAACTTGGTTGCACCTTCGGTGGTGTATGCGGAACTCATGCCCCAATTTAAAGGCAATATTAAGCTATTGGGCGAATTTTTGGAAGAACACAAAATTACCATAGAATCCCTTGACGTCGATTCTGCTATTACCGCAGCAAAAGCATGGATAAGATATTTGAAACGAAAAACAAAAGAAAAATGCCCTCAATGTGGCCTGGAATTGAATCTTAAAGAGCATTTCTTGTCGGATTTTTATATTGGAGGATTCGCTTCAGCAAAGTGCGATACCATTCTTACCAGAGACAGGGGCATATACACTAAGTATTTTTCCGAGTTGGTCGGATATGAAGATTGCCTCAGAACATCATCCCGCTGACTATTCTCATCAAGAATCCGAACCGACCAATCCTATAAAATATTTATAATCAAGCAACCAGCAACCAGCATCCAGTATCCAGAGAATATTTGCAATCCGCGTTCATCTGCAAAAATCTGCCTGCCCCGCTTGCCCAGCCCGTCCCGTAGCTTCGGAAAATGGTACTGGGGTGAAACCAGTATTTTCTTTTGTTTCACCGGGGTAGCTCCGGCAGATGGTGCTGGGGCGGTTCAATATTCGATAGTCAATCAACAATCATCAGTCCCAATACGTCCCCCTTTTAAAAATCCCTGATCCCCGATGTTATTCTCATACTTGACATATGGAATCAAAAAGACTACATTGCAATCATAATAACCATTTTGGAGGTGGCAATGCAGCTTACAATAAGAATGCCCGATGACCAGATGAGCAGGATTGAGCATATCGCGGAAAAATTGGGACTTAAGAAGTCAGATGTGACCCGGATGGCTATAAAGAAATTTATAGAAGAATACGATAATGGTAAAGTAAAGCCATTCGCCAAGGTTAAACATCTTTTAGGTGTTGTTGAGAGTGGTATTCCTGACCTTGGGCAGCGCCATCGACAGCATCTGCTAAAGAAAATAAAAGGCGATGGCAAATGAATGCCATTTTAGATACCGGTCCCTGGGTCGCCTTGATAGATCGAAGTGAATTAAAGCATTCAATTTGTGTGCAATGGCTTAAAAATTATTCTGGAATACTATATTCCACCGAAGCTGTTTTGACGGAAGTTCTTTACCTTCTAAACTTTTCAGTAAAAGCTCAATCAGCGGCAATCGATTTTGTTCTTAAATCAGTGGTTGAAATAATTCCGCCCAGTGTTGCGAGTCTGAAAAAAGCTAAAGATCTCATCAAAAAATACTCGGATTTGCCTATGGATTACGCTGATGCCACACTTGTATGCCTCGCAATCGATACAGGAATACGCGATATTATTACCTTTGACGAAAAAGACTTCAATATTTACAGAGTCAAAAAACAGCCATTTGTCATTGCGCCGTAACAAAATCATTAAAACAGAATTATTGAATTATAATCCCTGATTTCTAATTTATGATTCCTGATCCTTGCTTGCCCCGCCTGCCCTGTAGCTCCGGCAGATGGTACTGGGGTGTCCCAAAACCCCAAAAGTAAACGCATAAAATCATGGGATGTTATATATTAAAATAACAAAAGGTTATACCCCTCAGCATGGCATAGAAAAAATT
>CAZIIV010000325.1:0-2965 GCA_964539365.1 uncultured Desulfobacteraceae bacterium
ACCGACCCATACCATTTCAGCGTTATTGACTAATCGTAAACGCTGTTGAAGTTTCAACCTCTTTTTGCTCCTTGAAAGACTTTTTGTAGTTATCAACATTATGTTCGGCAACCTCCCCGTCAAGACCAATGACCGGCTCTACGGTCTTCCCGGCCTCGGGATTTAAAATCTGGTTCTTTTTGGCGGATTCAAAAGATTTCCCCCAGTTCTGTTCCAGATAATCCATCCGTTTACCCTCGGGTATGTTCCCGGCACAGCCCCATACCACAACAACAGAAAACATGGCCAGCACTGCGATCAATATGATATTGCCTTTAAGCATCTTCATCTTCTCCTCCAAGTTATACTAAGTTAGCCACAAAGTCACTAAGACACCAAAGATTATACTTTAAAATAATTTTGCCACAAAGTCACTAAGACACCAAAGATTATAATATAATTCTTTTTAATTTAAAAATCTTAACTATCTGTGTTCATCTGTGTTCATCTGTGTCCAAAAAGGTTTTTTATTCCGTCTTTTCAAAGATATGTCCGAATTCACCTTCCAGCTCAGGTTCCCCGATGCCTGCATTTTTTTGGGACTGACCAAAAATTCCCCAGACATAGAACTCGGCATCGTCCGGCTCGATGTAAAAGTCTGTGGGCAAGGTCTGCTCCGCCATATTCAGCGGCTTGACCAGATGCGGCGTAACAAGGATCACCAGTTCGGTCTCATTCTTTTGAAAGGACTTGCTTTTAAACAAAGCCCCAAGGATAGGGATGTCGCCCAGGCCCGGATATTTGCTTATATTCTCTCTGGTGCTCTCCTGTAAAATACCCGCAATGGCAAAGCTCTGTCCGTCTCCCAGCTCTACCATGGTGGATGCTTTACGGGACAATATTCCCGGTACCACAGCGCCTCCGATGGTTGTAGCTACAGAATAGTCTAACTCGGATACCACCGGTTCCACCTTAATGGCGATCCGCTTTTCGCTCATGACCGTGGGGGTAAACCCCAGCTCAACGCCGTAAGGCTTAAAATCAACGCCCACGTTCCCGTCGTCATCAATATCGGGTATGGGAAATTCTCCGCCCGCCAGGAAATTTGCCGTCTGACCGCTTATGGCGATGAGAGTGGGTTCGGCCAGAATTTTTACCAGCCCGTTTCCTTTAAGAAAATCGAGAACGCCGGTATAGTTTACGTTTCCGCCGGGTGAATCGAAATTAAAGAGACCTGTGGCATCAGAAGAATATGCAAACTCTTCGAGTCCAAACTTTCCTAATTCGTTGAGATCAAATTCAAAAGCACTGAGTCCCCCCAATAATTGTATGCCGAAATCTCCATCCTTGTTAACAATACTGAAATTAATCCCGAGCCGGTTGAGCACCCTGCGGGACATCTCCGCAACTCTTACTTCCAGCATAACCTGCTGGCCTCCTCCCACCTTGAGCATATTGGTGATATTTCCTTTGCCGCAGAATGCGTTTGCCAATGCCAGGACCTGATCGACATCTTCGGTGCTGGAAACCGTGCCTGCCAGGGCGATGGAGTCTTTTGTGGCAAAAATACGGATATCCTTTTCATCCGGAAGAATTTCATGAATTTTTCGCTTAAAAAGAGAAATATCGAAATTCACGGTGATATCGTAGATGCGGAAAATATGGCCGTTCTTCCATAAGGTGAGATTGGTCGCACCGGGTTTTAATCCTTTGATATAAATATTTCTGACACGATCCTTTCTGTTAACTTTGGGTATAAACAGAAAGTCGGCAATATCCGGAGCAGCGATGGTCACACGGATATGATCTGACTGCTTGACCGTCTCAGGCATTGGAAGGATATAGGATTTGCCCACCGCAATTCCAATCTCCCGGGATTCCCGGACATCCGTTTGATCAGTATCCGCTGCCCAGGAGCCGGTGAAAAAGATCAACACTATACTTATAAAGCCAACTATTATGGTTCCTCTTATCCAGAATCTTCTTGGCATGAACATGGGTCCGATCCTCCCTGGTTAAAAGTTTTGTACGCTTCTATTAAGTCCCTTGATGACTTCCAATGTAAAACCCTTTCTATGAGCTTTTTCTCCGGCTCCGGTCGCCTTAGCGCCCCTGACCGCCGTTTTGGGTTTGACCCGCTCTGAAGGTTCGATGGGCCGATAGGACGCAAGTATTTCCTTGGGTGTGGCTCCTGTTGTCAATACGGTTTCCGAATCCAGAACACTTCTGAGAGCAAACTGAAGTTTTCCGCTCGAAGCGGCAAGGGTTAACCGTTCTCCTTCTTCGGGAGTCACTTCCAAAGTATAACTGTCCACCGGAGACGGCTTACCTTCGGCATCTGTGACAAGCTGAGTGCCGGTAGCCAGAACCCGTACGTTTTCAAAAACCGTCTTATTTACTGTTTCACTGGTCTTGGGGTCTGTTGTCTGCATGAGTATATCCACATGATCGCCCGGATTCACGAACCCCGAAATCCCCATCAATTTATTGCCTGCCAGAGCAACGGCCCGTTTTCCGGGTTTTAAAATCGCCGTCACGCCCCCTTTTGTCACGCCCACAGGTGCCAGCCCGGACTCAAGGATAAGCTCTTTAGTTTTTATGGGGGTTATGACAATCCTTCCGATCAGCTTTTTGGGGTCTGAAAAATACCCGGGAGGCAGGCTCTCCTCAAGAAAAGACACGGTTTTAAACTGTTCTTCTTTCAGCTTGGTTCCCGCGGGCAGGTTAACTTGTGCAACCGCCACCTGTTTGATGTTTACCTCTTCAACCTTTGCAACCTCTTTGGGAGCCGTCTGTTTTTTCATCCATTTGTAAATTAAAACACTGGCGACAACAGCAATCACCAAAGCCAGTACAATAGGAACCACTGCTCTCCATTTTCCCATAGCCGGTCTCCTTTTTGCTCTTTAAATTAATATTTATATCGCCACTAAGCTTCGTGGCATTTAATTTTTTATCGCCACCAAGGCACCAGGGCACAAAGAAA
>CAZIIV010000326.1:0-2959 GCA_964539365.1 uncultured Desulfobacteraceae bacterium
AGGACGCCGGCCTCTCACGCCGGTAACGGGGGTTCGATTCCCCCTGGGATCACCACTAATAAATTCAGGGGGTTATATCAAAGTATAACTCCCTTTTTGTTTTCTAGAAATTGATTTCCCCACGGTATTCCCCACAATTCGCTCAAGATAAAATTCCATCCTTCATAGCTCAAAGTACACTGGCTTTGAATTTATTCAGTTGTGCTATAATTATGTAATAAATCCAGTTTAGCGAAACAGGATTTATTGCTAAATTTTTATGCAACTTGTGGGGCGATTATTAAGAGGCGGGATTTGTTGATTTTCAAATAAAAACTCAGAATGAGATGATATCTTTTTATCGTCAAAACCGTCGCCTTCAAGCCAGTGTTTCATGGCCGACCACTTAAATAATATTTTTCTGGGGGTCGGCTTGAAATAAGGAGAATACAAAAAGGTAATAAAAGCCATTGCCGGGTTCAAAAGAGCCAATAGAAGGATAGAGAAGAACTGGAAAAAGCCTGCGATGACATATAAGGGGGAAGGATGAAGCGGAATCAAGCCTAAAAGGGCATATAACTGTGCAGAATAGGCTGGAGAAAGATCTAAACTAAAATTTAAAGTGAAAAATTGACCAATTAAAGGCCGGCGAAAAGCATAAGTTTGATGAAATAAAACCCCGGTTTCGATATGAACGTCGGCTTGGATCACAAGCCGGAACCTCTAACGCCCTTTTTAATATTAAATAGATAGTGTCCCCTAATTCACCATCGTATCATTGCAGGATGATAGGAAATAAAGTGAAAATATGGAAGACACCGTGCCCCAAAACCCTTCCGTTTTCATTTAACAGGCTTCCTAATACTATTTAAAATCGATAAAACAATCTGGCCAAAAATGAAAAAACCAAGGAGAAAAATATGAACAAGATGGACGACTGGATAGAATCAAGACTGATGACCGCAAAAATAAATCAGGGTGCAGTCAGCACGAAAGGTTTGATCGCAGAGGTCCGCAGGAAATTTAATCTGAAGACAAGTCGGCAGTCGACCAGGAACCTGCGAGAAAAAATCAAAACGATACGAAGCCGAGTGAACAAAAAATGCGCCAGACGAAAACAAACATGCGAAAGATATGCCAGGAAATTGTTTGTGCCGAATGAGATGGTACAGCGATGGGTCGAGAACAGGCTGTTCCCCATACAAAATCCCAGAATGATCGAGAGAATAATGAAGGTCATCGAGGAGAGGGATTATTTCAGGGAAGCGCTAAGTCATGAGCAAGGCGGCTATACAATTTCCATAGAAAAAGGATCTCGCCTGATAAAGTAAAGTGAAGTAACGTCACGTCATGGACGCGGCTCCCAACCATCTGGAAGTTTTGCAGATTCAATAGATATACCGTGAACATAGAAGCCATGCGTTTGATGGAACTGAGACAATTCTCCCAAAGCGCCATCGACATAATCAATGGTTTCAGGTCGATTCTTCGGCTGGACATCTACTTCGATTGATGCACGAAGATTTTCGTGAGCATTTGGAAATTCTGCCAGAATAGCTTGAGAGCCGAATACCCACAATTCGGTGTCTTCTGAAACATCACAAGCTGCCCGGATTGCGTGTTCAAGTTGATCACGTGTCATTTTTATCCTCCAAGGCATTAGCCATTCGATCCTTTTCATCGGAATTTAGAACAGCAAAAAATGGGTTGCTCTGACGTAAACGATTGGCTCGTTCGCTGGTTGAAGTTAGAAATCGAGACAAACGTTGAATAGAATACGTCTCAAGAATGTCACGCCATTCCCTTATGTCTCTGGTAGCCATTCCATGATCTTCCATTAACAAACGATCGATATGCTCTAATGCACGTCTTACGAGAGATGTATCCTGTTCGATAGCGTCGGCTATTTTGCGAGACAATCCGTGCAAACTCCGATCCTTTTCTCTGTGTGTCAACGGGTTCTTTGTCTGATGTCGAATAGGGCTATCCGGTAAAACCCCGTACAGAGCAGTAAAGTCCTCAAAGCTTAGATCGGAAATATCCGCTTTTGTATAACCTTCGATTTCAATCGTAAGATCGAAGTCATTTTCCACTTGATTGAGTTGTGTTCGGAATTTGCGAATGCTATTAGTCAGATGGCGTGTTTCATGCAGCAACCCCAAGGTAAGAGGTGCACCTATTTCCTTCGGGAACGCTTGAATCCATACCGAGTGTGGATGCGGTTCAAGGTTTTGGATTTCTTTTTTGATCGCAGCAAGAAGTTGTTCGTATCGATCCTTTTCTGCCTGAAACAACTCTAATACAAATTTCATTAGCCGGTCTGAAGAATGAATTTCATATTGGTGTTTTTGACCTCCGCCCACACGAGAGACGAAACCCGACTTAAAGAGTTTCCTTAATGCCTTTTGGGCTCCAGGTACGGTTAGTCCGGCACGTTTAGCAACATCCGAAGCGGTAAGAGAGCCATAAACCTCATTTGCCATGACTCTGAGCAACCTTACATGGGCTCGGGTGCCCAAGAGTTCATTTAATGGATAACGTAACGGGTTCTGTTCAGATGCTATTGGCCGCATAACAACATCTCCTTTTTGCAGGTTTTTATTTCCTTATAGAGTAAAACAATAGTTTGGCTTTGTCAACTATAGATTTTGTTTCTGAACTACAGATTTTTTTGTTAACTATAGTTTTCAATTTTAAACTATACTTAATTGTTCAACAACCGCCTCCTTAAAAAACAGAATTTAAAGGACTGATCAAAGGCTGAAGGAAAAGCAACTGTAGATATATTGGGTTCAAAAGGCAAATGGAGGGCATCCCCATGAATAAAAACCATGTTGTCAGGAACCTTGCCGTTTACTTTAGTTATTCTTGATTTTGCAATTCTCAATAATTTAAGTGATTGATCTAACAGCACAACAGGACGTTCTGAATACTCGATGTAGGTTTTTGCGGTAAAAGCTAAAGATCCACAACCGGCATC
>CAZIIV010000327.1:0-2922 GCA_964539365.1 uncultured Desulfobacteraceae bacterium
ATCATACCGGTTTTGCCAAGCTTGAAAGTTCATCTTTGACTTCATCAATAATCTCGTAAAACCACGTCAAATCCTCTATGCTGAGACGCCCCGCCTTTCGCTGGGATTCTACTCCGTCTTTTCTGGTAAACACCCGGGGGCCGATCTGGACTTTGGGTTCACCGTCACCATACTGATTGATCGAAACAACCAGTCCGGTTTCTTCACATTTCCACTTGTTTAATATTTTATCTTTTTCCGGTTCAAATGCCATATGTTCCCTCCGTATTATCACGTCAAACTCATCATCCGGGCAAGTGATTTTGCGATATTGTCAAGTACACCTTCATCAGGTAAAGAGATTTTCATTGTCAATTTGCCGTCTTCCCCCTTTTCAAGACCTTCGGAAAGCCTTGTTTTAAAAGTTTCGGCCAGCCGGCCGATTTGCTCGGGTTCCTCTTTTCCGGCAAACATCTCACCGATAAAGGCAAAGGCCGCACCGATCAACTGTCCTCCTGCATTTGCAACCCGTTCTTTTCTTGCAAGAATTTCTGCCTCTTCTTCGACCTGTTTTCTTATACTTTCATCCGGAGGTGCATCCGGTTTTGTACCCAGGAGAACTTCCAAACGCCGTTTTAGCTCCTCCATCCCACTGGAAAGATCAACATTGGCGGTTTTGGCATCCGGATCAAGCACTGCCAGGGCCAATTCGTGTTTGGCAGCAAGGGTTCCCAAAAGGCTTTCTTCCAGTGTATTTTCGGTAACCATTATAAAAACCTGAACCGGTCTTTTTTGACCCATACGATGGACACGACTAATCCTTTGCTCCAAAACAGCCGGATTCCAGGGGAGATCAACATTAACTATAGTATTTGCTGCCTGCAGATTCAACCCTGTAGAGCCGGCATTGGTAGTAATAAACAATTTGCAGTTCGGGTCTTTCCGAAACTGATGAATCAGCCCCTGGCGTTTTTTCTGAGGAACAGAACCGTCCAGTCTCACAAAATTTAATTGACGCATTTCCAATATAGGTTCGATTAAATTCAACATGGTTGTCCATTCGGAAAACAAAATAATTTTTCGATCTTCTTCATCCGTCAATTGACCCAGCAAGTCATCCAGCTCGCCCAGCTTGGTTGAAAATCCCGGTGGTTGTTTGTCGACTAAAAAGGTACTGTTTGCAGACATTCTGCACATCAACAATGCTTTCCGGAGACGAAGAATATCCATTTCGGTAAGGTATTTTTTGGTAATGATTGTCTGGACGATTCTTTTATGTCCGTTGTGAATCTCAAGCTGTTCATCCGTGGGGGGTATCCTCATGATTTCCGTAACTCGAGGAGGCAATTCCTCTAAAACCATTTTTCTGGTTCGCCGGAGCAAGACAGGTTTAAGTTTTTCGCGAAGCTCATCCAGATTTTTATAGCCGAGCAGCTTACCCCTTTCATCAGTAACCCGGTATGTGTTGAAAAAACGAAAAGCAGGTCCCAGGCGGCGATCATCAATAAACTCCACTACTGAGTAGAGGTCGTCCAGACGATTTTCAAGGGGTGTACCGGAAAGCACCAGCGCAAAAGGAGATTTAAGCGCTTTTACCATGCGGCTGGTTTTGGCTTCCCAGTTTTTGATCCGTTGCCCCTCGTCCAGGATTATGAGATCCCACTTGACCTTTTCAATGGACAATATATCCCGGAGAACCTGCTCGTAATTGCAAACCGTAAAAAAACAGGAACTATCATACTGCTCAGCTCTTTCGTGAGCACTTCCAATCACAAGTTGACATCTGCGATTGCTAAACCGTTTAATTTCCAGCCGCCATTGGGATTTAAGAGATGCCGGACAAATGACCAGAACTTTGGAAATATCGGCATCCTGAGATAATAATTCGGCGACTCCAATTCCCTGAATGGTTTTGCCCAGTCCCATATCATCTGCGATGACCGCCCTCCCGGCACCCACGGCAAATGCAATACCGTCAAGCTGGTACGGCAACAGTTCGGTTTTTAAAAGTGTTGTTCGAAGGGGGTGATTTTTTGGGTCTTTTCGTATCTCTTTAATCTTGTTTTTTATCCGTTCAATATACAAAACTTTGTTGATATATTCCTCGGCATCAGGATAAATGGTGACCGGAAAACCAAGATTTTCAATGTTACCGATTCGATCAACAAGATCCCTGACGTCCTGGACACCCTTTTCCCGAAACGGCTTCAGAAGTTTCGTTACCTGAGAATCAAGCCGTTCAGGAACCAGCAGACGCAACTCCAGTGTTTTTCCATATTTTAAATAAACACAGATATCTTTAACCCGGCAGGGCGTCTTTTTTACCGATTTGTTGAATCGTTTACCGACCTTATCAAGTGCATATAAAATATGCTTACAGGTTCCCAGAGTATTTTTTCGATAATCAGGACACGAACAGAACGATTCGCCTCTTTCCCAGCCTCTTAGAGCAACCCGGTAACTTTTTCCGGACGCATGATTAGTTATAATATAGTCTGTCCATAGGATATCCTTGTCCATGGATTTGAGTCGCATCTTTTCCTTTTGGGCTCTTTCAGCTCTTTCGTCAACTGCCCGTTTGACGAGTTCTTTTTCACTGAGGCTTTCGATAGGAACCCTTTCGGGCGGCGGAGCCGAAAGGCCCAACGAAAGTTTTTCTTCAAGTATCAAAGAAAAAGCTGCTCCCATATGCTCACAAAAATTGGAGCATTGGCTGCATTGAATGTTAAAGCGCTGATCCTTGGCTGAATCCAGGCGAATCGAGACACTCGCCTCGTCCAGATTGAGCTGGAAGAGGTCCTTTTTCAAAACCACCTGTTCATAAATATCAATGTCGTATTTTCCGCCAGACCGGATGAGCTGACCTCCATTGGCGCCCAGCAGTTTACAGGCCTGCCTGAATGTAAGATGTGAAAGTTTATCCTTAAGATTGATCATGTTTTT
>CAZIIV010000328.1:0-2895 GCA_964539365.1 uncultured Desulfobacteraceae bacterium
GGGAGATGGTACTGGGGCGGTTAATTGTGCCGTTTTTGTAACATATTGAATCACCTGATTATTTTCATTGATTTTTTTCACACATTCAATTATAGTCCATCAGAGCTTTTTTAAGCAGGGAGAATATCGGGAACGCCCCTTGATTCTCCTGTCGTAATGACCACCTGCTGCCACTTCACAGTATGTCCGATAATATAAGGACGTTCCCAACCGGAATTTTTCAATCAATCATATAATATCGCCGTTCTAAATGTTTGAGCCAGAAAAACGAATAATTTTATAACTGTGAAGGATTAAGGCACGTTCAGCATGAATGTCCCCCAAGATTTCTGACCAGGTTTAGTCGTTAGCTTAAGAAAATTTTCCGGAGCTCTTTTTATGCCGACAATTAGTGTATTTTTTGGGATTTATATAAGAATGTATTTTGACGACCATGGGCCGGCACATTTTCACGCATATTATGGAGATCATTCGGTCATCATAAGTATTGAAACATTACAGGTGCTTAGAGGTTCCTTGCCTCGGCGTGCGTTGGCGATGGTTTTGGAATGGGCCTTTGCACACCGGGATGAATTAATGGAGAACTGGAATCTTGCAGAAGCTCATCGGCCTTTAAAACAAATTAAACCTTTGGAGTAATATTTTATGGAACGAGTCATTTCCGCCATACCATTGGAGGACTATAAAGTCGAGGTGGAATTTTCCGATGGTACTCATGGGGTTATCTCGCTGAAAGACCGTCTATTCGGACCCGTTTTTGAGCCATTAAAAGATCCCGATTATTTTTCACGGCTTACCATTGACGAATTTGGAGTTATATGTTGGCCAAACGGCGCCGATATCGCTCCGGACGCGTTATATGAAAAGCTTATTAAAAGAGATAAAAGCGGGTTTGGAAAAACGAACCAAAAAATAGCAGGAGCTGAAGTAAAGGAAAACCAGGATGATTACGGTAAAGACCATTAACCCTCGTTAAAGAGACAACACATCGGATGAGTGATGAAGAACTTGAGAACTTGAAATCACAATTTGTGATTTCAAGTTGGGACAGTATGTGTAGGGTAAAACCAAGACATCATTAAATAGTACTGGGACGCAGGGCATTTCACCGGGGTAGCTCCGGAAGATGGTACTGGGGCGGTTAAATAAAAATGTCAGACTATTACCAAAAAAATTACAACGCGTACCACGAAAAAACGTTTTCCATGGATCCGTCATCGTTTTTAGCCCCTCTGGCCCAAAGGCTTCCGGCTGAGGCGTTTATCCTGGACGTGGGGTGCTGCAGCGGCCGGGACCTGCTCTGGATGAAAAAGCGAGGATCTGCTTTCTCGATTTGAAGCGTTCTATACGGACTGGACCAATGATCAACTAACCAACCAAAGATACAAAATATCGATGAAACTCCGGAGCAATGTTTAAAACGGGAAATGAAAGAAGAATTTGATATTGATGTATCCGTTGGGGAAGATCAGTTGACTTATGGAGGTGAAGAATCATGATGACTTTGCGGCTTTTTGCCGGAAGGTTTGAATCGGTTCCTGCATCCGCTTCCTGGTATCTCGCAGACCTTGGGGAAGCGCGAGGTAAGCAGGAATTGTTTACCCGGCAATCTCTTCAACGCCTAAAGATGCTTCGGGAACACGCCCTCATTGAGAGCGCTGTATCGTCCAACCGGATCGAAGGCGTGGAAGTGGATAATTCCCGCATCGCTACCATCGTATTTGGAGAGCCGTTGCTGAACGATCGGAATGAAGAGGAAGTTCGAGGATACAGGCAGGCCCTGACGTTGATCCATGAGCAGGGTGCGAAACTCCCTGTTTCAGAAGAGACCATTTTCAGGCTGCACCGCCTGACACGCGGAGAGATCTGGGACGCCGGGAAATACAAAGACAAAGACGGCGACATCATCGAAAAATTTCCGGATGGTCGCTCGCGGGTTCGCTTCAAGACGGTTCGCGCTGCAGATACGCCGATTAAAATAAAGGAGCTGGTGGAGCTCTACGACGACGCCGTCAAGGAGCGCAAAATTCCACCCCTGGTGATTCTGGCAGCCTTCAACCTGGATTTTCTTTGCATACACCCATTCCGTGATGGAAACGGGCGTGTTTCGCGGCTCCTTCTACTCCTGCAATGCTACCATCTGGGATTCGAGGTCGGCCGATACATTAGTCTGGAGCGTCTCATTGAGCAGAACAAGGAACGGTACTACGAGACCCTGGAGCAAAGCTCCCATGGCTGGCACGAGTGCAAACATGATCCCTGGCCTTACATCAATTACACCCTTTTCATCATAAAAACCGCCTACAGGGAATTCGAAGAGCGGCTCGGTCAACTTCAGATTCCCAAAGGAGAAAAGACAAGCCTCGTGCTTCAAGCTATCCACAAGGCTATCGGTCCTTTCAGCATCGCCGAACTGCAGAATGCGTGCCCGAATGTGAGTGTGGATATGATCCGTCGTGTGTTAAAGAACTTACGATCGGAGAATCGAGTGGAGTGTTTGGGACGCGGCCAGAATGCCAAGTGGCGCAAGACCGGAAAGTGGGAATTGGGTAATACCCAATGAATTGGGCAATGAATTAGGCAACAACATGAGGAGAACACGGCAACTTATGGCACCTCCTGACAAAAAGGTGAAGATTTGCCCCGTTAAATCAACATGTTCTGTGTTCGCATAGCAGGCTAAACGGTGTATGTTTTAGACGATTAATGATTTAGTGTTTGGCTGATATTTAACCGGGGAGATCGAGTTTACAGTAAAAGAAAAACAAAAAGCTTACGTCAAAGAGACAAAAAATTAAATTTAAAATGAATAGCTCAGACCTTTCAGATATCGTTAAAGTGACGGCTGCGATGCTGGTAAAAGATGACAAGATAATCATTGCCAGGAGAGGACCT
>CAZIIV010000329.1:0-2891 GCA_964539365.1 uncultured Desulfobacteraceae bacterium
GGGACGAGAATAGAACCTTGAACCCCTGAACCTTTGAACCGTGAACGCCTACAAATATATAAAGTTATAATACGATGCAAACTGAAATATTCGAATTAAACCTAACCATTGAAAATGTCGTCAAAAACTTAAGCATTATGCTTCCTGAAAATATAAAGGTCCAGCAACGGATAACCGATACCTACGGAAAAACAATCGACAACCCCGCCGAACTTTATGTGACGCTGAACGATATGTGTATGAAGCCATCGATCCGGAAAACGACAAAGAAGGCATGATCGGTATCAGCCTTGTTAAGGTTCAAGTCGACGATTATACCCAAGAACGTCAAACCATGCTGAACCCCGGCAATTACATCCAGTTAACCATAAGTTCGACCTCCGGTCTGGATGGTGATGCAGTCAATAAAATGCATGAAATCATCAGGGCCTATGGGGGGATATCGGATAACTATCGGGTTTCCGAATTTGGTAAAGATATGTTTATTGCCCACATATCGTCAGTTCCTGTCTGTGGGTAATCCCATTTAGTGCCTATCCATAAATGGTCCTTTTGCCCAATCCGCCGTAGGCGGACAAGTCTCTGCGTTATGCTCAAAAAATAATCCTCGGAATATCAACTATATGCCTGTGGTTATTTTTTTCGCATGCCTTCCGTCTTCGCCTGAAGGCTACGCCGGACAAGTGATATTTAACAAAAATCCTCACTTATGGAAGGGCACTATTTGAGAAAGATGATTTTTTAAAAATAATAATACGGCGAACTGGTAAAAAACCGGCTTGTGGTATTCGGGGATTTTCTGGAAAGATGATAAAGAATTACAAATACGAATAAAATCATACTTTTTTTGAATTGACATTAATTTAGAAGGTGTTAATATTATTTAATATTTACAAGAACGCTGGTTTTAGAATCAAAATCCATATCGCTGACCAACATAAATAATGAAATTACAATAGGTTGCGCTGTAGTTGGCGATGATAAGGAGTTTGATCCGTGATGTCCAATAGTGAAGTCAACAGTGACGGACCTCAAAGAAATACTTTTAGAATTCTCGTTGCGGACGACGAGAGCTCTGTTTTGGATGTATTCCGGCAAGTCCTTTCAACTTCAGAATTCGATCCCCCTGGCCAATTAGAAACTGAAGCATTCGAGCGAAACAGCACAATACAGGGCCCACCCATATCGTTTGATCTGGTGACTTGTCGACAGGGAGATGAGGCCGTGACTGCGGTAAAACAGTCCATGGGAAAAAACCGGCCGTTTTCCGTGGCCTTTATTGACATTCGCATGCCGCCGGGGCCGGATGGCATATGGACCGCAGAACAGATCCGGCGACTGGACGACCATGTCGAAATTCTGATCATGACCGGTTACACGGATACCCATCCCCGTGACATCAGCCGTCGGGTTCCCCCTGTTCATAAATTACTTTTTGTTCAAAAACCATTCCACATCCGGGAAATCTATCAATTTGCATCTGCTTTGAGCATGAAATGGTACACGGAATGTGAGCTTCAAGAACTTAACAAAGGACTTGAACAGTGTATCGAGGCACGAATTCATCACTTCGAAATACTCAACAAAGAGCTTCAGGTAAAGCTTGTCGAACTTCAAAAAGCCCGATCTGCCCTGCAAGACAGTGAAGGCAAACTCAATGCCATGATTGGTTCTATCCCGGATCACATCAGTATGATGGACAAAGACTTAAATATTATTTGGGCCAATACCATCGCCATGGAAAACTTTGGTCACGGCATCATCGGGAAAAAGTGCTATGAAGTTTACCATCAGTGGAAGAAACCCTGTGAACCCTACCGCTGCTCGATCCTCAAGGCATTTGAAGATGGTCAGGTTCATGGGCATGAATTTCAGGTCATTGATAAAAACGGAAATCCGCACTTTTTTTATCTTACCGCCAATGTAGCCTTAAGAGATGAAAACCAGAACCCGACAGCCGTTATGGAAGTTTCAAGAGATATTACCGAACAAAAACTGGCACTCAAAGCTTTGAAGGAGAGTGAAGCGCGGTATCGGGCACTCACCGAAAACAGCCGGGTCGGTATCTGGCAGCCCACTCTTGACGGCCAAATCATCTATATGAATCCCGAGATGCGCCGAATGCTTGAAATTGAAGATTTAGAAGACTTCCATGAAATGGGCTACCATTCCTTTTGCGATGCCGAGAACCTGGAAATTGTAAAACGCGAACTCGCCAAACGTGAAAAGGGGTTGAGCTCGACCTATGAAGTTGAGGTCACAGGTAGAAAAGGCACCCGGCGCAAGGTGATGATTTCCGGAGCGCCCATATTTTTTTCCGAAGACAAAATTCACAGTGCCATCGGTACGTTCACGGATATTACAGAGAAAAAAAGAGCTGAATCGGCACTCATTGAAGCTCGAGATGACCTGGATCGCCGGGTAAAAGAACGTACCGCAGAACTGGATGACGCAATTGAAACAATCCGGCGCAACGAAAAAGAACTGATTGAGCGTAAATCAGCGCTGGAAATATTAAACAGAGAACTTATGGAGACGAACCAGGCATTGTCGGTTCTTGCAAGAAATATGGAGAGGGATAAAGACGCTTTAGGGAAGAAAATTTATGAGATAACCAGCACCAAAATAATACCAATTATAAATGAACTTCAAGACGATAAAGGGTGTCAAAAGCGTTTGGTTGATTTGGAATTGTTGAAAACCTATTTGAATGGCTTTAATCCTGACCAATCAGATCAGCAGAAAATCTTTTTTCACCTGTCAACTCAGGAATTGCGGGTGGCAGGTTTGATAAAACTTGGCCTGACCAGCCCCGAAATTGCAGATAGGCTGAATGTTTCATTACATACCGTTAAAACCTATCGGAAAATAATCCGTAAGAAATTGGAACT
>CAZIIV010000330.1:0-2876 GCA_964539365.1 uncultured Desulfobacteraceae bacterium
ATCCCCCCCACACCCCCCCTCCCACCCCCGGCTCAAACCCCTTTACCAATCCCCGGGGCCGGGGGGCGGGGGGGGGGGGGGGGGGGGGCCAGATTTTCGCGGATTTACACAGATAATATTATTATTTCTTAGTTTAAAAATCATGATAATCTGTGTTTACCTGTGTCCAAAAAAAGAAAATCCCGTTCTCTAAAAATTAACATCCAACTCTATGGGAGCGCCTTTTTTCTTTAAAGATTCCTTGGATGCCACAAGTACTTTGACGACTTCAAGGCCGGCTTTCCCGTCGGACATGGGCTTTTTACCGTTAATGATACAATCCGCAAAATGCTCGGTTCCCATAGCAAGGGCCTCAAACTCTTCTAATCTTGGTGCATACATGTCACCGATTCTGTATTGGATCTTCAGGCGATACAATTCCTCTTTTGTTACAGAAAGGTCAACGCCTTTGTCATAAACTTTAACTTTCTCACTGGGATTATTATCGTCATAAAGAATCATTTTAGACGTTCCGCCGATCAGGGTGTGTCGAATTTTGACCGGTGATACCCAACTCACGTTAATATGTCCGACCACATTGTTTTCCATATAGATGGTCAGAATAGATTTTGGAACGATTCCATTACCATAATAATTGGATCCGGTCGCGGATACGGTAAACTTCTTTAACGGCATCAAGTAGTCCATGATCGATATATCATGGGCGGCCAAATCCCAGATTACATCCACATCCTGCTGAAAAAGACCCAGATTTACTCGGGTGGAATCATAATATATCAACTCCCCCAACTCCCCGTTTTGAATGATCTGTTTAATCTTTCTTACAGCTCCGGTATAGATAAAAATATGATCAACAAAAAGTGCTTTGTTCTTTTTCGAAGCAAGATCAATTAACGATTCAGCTTGTTCGATCTTTTCCGTCATGGGCTTTTCCACCCATACATGTTTATCGTTCGCTAGGGCCTTATATGCCAGATCAAAATGTGTAGACACCGGTGTGGCGATGGCGATGGCATCCAGCTTTGTATCGCTGAACAGATCATTTGTATCCTTCGTCAATTTTGCCCGGGGATACAGCTTACCGGCCATTTCCAGTCGATCCGCTGAAAAGTCGCAAATCCATTTAAGTTCCATATTCGGGTTGCTGTTGAAGTTCCGAGCCAGGTTCGGTCCCCAGTAGCCATAGCCGATTAGGCCGATGTTTATCATATAATTTCTCCTTTTGCTTTGAAAAAATTCGGACACAGATTTTCACAGATAAACACAGATTATTATTTTCTAAAATTATCAAACACTTTACGTTTAATCTCCGGCTTGGGGCCAAAATTGAGTAAAAGGCCGACTTCTTTATCTGTAGCTTTTAGATAATTTAATAATTGTGCCTCATGCTCTACTGCTAAATTTCTCGTCGCTTTAATCTCAACAATGACCTTACGGTCAACCAGTATATCAGCAAAATACTCACCTACAATCTCATTTTCATAAAAAACCTTTATTGCATATTGTGAAAAAGCGAGGATATCCTCTCTTTTAAATTCAATCATCATCGCATTTTCATATACCTTTTCCAAAAAGCCATACCCCAGTGTATTATAAATCTTGTAAAAGATTTTAATAATCTTCTCAGTTAATGCTTTATATTTTATATCCTGACAATCTGTGTTCATCTGTGTCCCAATTATTGTTTTAGAACGAATTCTTTTATGGATTGAACCACATATTCGATCTGCTCCGGTGTTAATTCAGGGAACATCGGGAGGGAAAGCAAACGATCAGCGATATGTTCGGTAACCGGGAAAGCCCCCTTTTTGTATCCCAGATGATCGTATGCTTTTTGCAAATGCAAGGGCAACGGGTAATGAAGACCGGTTGCAATACCTTTTGAATCCAAATATTTCTGAAGTCCATCACGATCATCCACCAGAATAACGTAAAGATGATAAACAGACTCCGCGAATTCGGCTTCCGTCAATAAGGTGACGGATGGTATCTCAGACAAAAGTTCATTATAATAGGCCGCATTTTGCCGGCGCAATTTATTCCAGTCTTCAAGCCGCTTCAGTTTGATCCTTAAAACCCCGGCCTGTATGGCATCGAGACGACCGTTATAGCCTTCCAGATCGTGAACATATTTTTTTCGTTGACCATGATCTCTGATCATGCGTATCTTTTGAGCAATGTTTTCATCCCGAGTGATAATCGCTCCACCTTCCCCGAATGCTCCCAGGTTTTTACCCGGATAAAAGCTGAAACACCCGGCAGTGCCCATTGACCCGGCCTTCCTGTCTTTATATTTCGCACCATGAGCCTGGCAGGCATCTTCAATTACTGCGATATTATTCTTTTGTGCAATTTCCAGAATGGGATCCATATCGGCAGTCTGACCGTACAGATGGACGGGTATCACGGCCTTTGGCCGTGGCTTTAGGCTCGAGGCATTAGGTTTGAGGAGGTTCTTAAGGTAATCTTCGAGCTTGTTTGGATCCATATTACAGGTATCCGGGTAAATATCCACAAAAACGGGTTTTGCGCCGACTTGAGAAATCGCCTCGGTAGTCGCAATAAAAGTGTTTGGTACGGTTATGACTTCATCACCAGGCCCAATCCCAACTGCCATAAGTGCAAAACGAAGCGCATCGGTGCCGGAATTTACCCCCACACAATAGCTGCCTTTGCAAAATCTTGCGAATTCCGTTTCAAAACAGGACACCTGCTCACCGCCGATAAATGCGCCATTGGCCATGGCCGCAGTGATCATCGGCATAACTTCATGTTCAATCTGCTTGTACTGGATTTTAAGGTCGAGAAAGGGGACTTTCATCTGTTAATTCCTACACAATCGTAATGGGGAGCAATACCGATTTGTTAAAATGGTT
>CAZIIV010000331.1:0-2857 GCA_964539365.1 uncultured Desulfobacteraceae bacterium
AAAAAAACCCCGCCTCTCCACCTGAGAAATGGGGTTCCTTGTCTGCATCACAAGTTTGATTTCGGGTATAAAATACAGATTCATAGACACCCCTTTCTTACCTAAAAATGAAAAGGATGTCTATGAATAACAAACATTAATGAGTCGTTTCTCTGTTACAAAGACACAGTGCGTGACTCCATTACTCCATCTTTTTCTCTGCCTCCTCAGCACCCTCTTGAGCGTCCTCCTTCACCATCTCAGCACCTTCTTTTGACATTTCAGTGGCTTCTTCAGCACCCTCTTTTGCCATTTCAGCGGTTTCTTGAGCGCCTTCTTTCACCACTTCAGCGCCTTCTTTTGCCATCTCGGTGGCTTCTTCAGCACCTTCCTTCACCATTTCAGTGGCTTTTTCTGGTTCACTGACAGCGGCTTTTTCAGCTTTTTCGCCCTGCCCACACGCAACGAAAATCAACAGGCAGACTATACTCACTAACAGTGCAGCATGTTTCATAATTCTTCCTCCTTGATAAGATTTAAAATAATTTACCTTTCCCTGAATATAGTGATAAAATATTATTTTTATAAATGCAACCCCTTTAATTTGAAGTCATCAGCTCCCAATCGATGATCCCTGCATTTGATCAAAGCCCGGCCTTCGGCACCATAATTTATTTTTTATTGATTTCAATAAAAAACCATAGTAAAGGCAATCTATGGATCGAAAAACCTTATCAACCGGAATTGCAAACAATCTCCAAAAATAATTAAAAAAACTTGCGATTGATCCGGAGAACCCTCTTGATGACCTTCTTGAAGAAGCCATACAAGACCTTGTTAGGAAAAATACGGAAACAAAGCCGATGACAACTAATGATAACAAAATTGGCAAAGAAGAAGTGTACAATAAAATACTGACCATCATTCCTGCTTTATCAGAAGTTCAAATGCGAAACCTTCTGAAAATTCTTGAAAGATGGCAGCAGTCCAAGTTCGATGAGAAGAGAAAATATCCTAGAAAACAAACGTTCGTCTGGACGGAATTCACGGCCAGTACACGCTCTTTTACGGATTTTATTCAAAATCTAAGTGTTAGCGGACTATTTATTGAAACTCAATTACCTTTCTTCGTTGGAGAAAAGCTTTCAATGACGTTCTCTCCCCCGGGCGCTGATGAGCCGATCAAAATCACAGGAAAAATTGTCAGGATAGATTCAAAAGGAATCGGCGTACAATTCGACGAGATTTTATCTGATATTTGATGATCCCTTGTTGGAATAGCGACCCCCACAAAGGCAATCCCGGCAAGACCTTCCTTCAGCAATTATTCAATAACGCCCCCCTCATTGGGGGGTTGCTCCAGGTTATATATATACATTTTTTTATCCCCAACCATTTTAAGGGTTACAACGCCATATGAATAATAGAGATATCCGTAAAAGCGGCCGTCCGGCCCTAAAATTTCGTTGAGCCAGGGCTCATACTGAGTGGCCAGAAAAATCCGTTTTGTCATTTCTGCCAGGGTATTTTGATCTTTGACCTTTTTCCACCGGTCACCCACCAGCATTGTATCATTATTTTTCGGGTCGAACATAATGCCCAGAGGTGATCGAAAACCGGGTCCGGCATACTGGTCGGAACTATAAATGTGGTAATCATCCCATTTGTCGATTAAAGTTTGAATGGTTATTTCGTTTGAGTCTTTAGGGATATATTTAAGTTTGCCATAGTTTTTCTGCCATGAAACACAACCCGAAATAATCAAAACACTTAAAGCAATAAAAAAAACACTTGGAAATTTATGTTTTTTCATTATTTCCATTTTTTTCTCCCGACCAATGGTCTTTCTTTGAATTTATGAAATATATAATACGGTAAATTGTTATATAAATAGGTATTGGAAAATGAATGTCAATTTTTTTTTAATTTTTGCAAAAAAAGTGTTGCAATATATAAATTAATATGTTTATTAGTCTAAACACATCTTATTGATGGGTTCGAAAAATAAATTACCGTATTCCAAAATCATTATTAACGATAAAACAAGGTAAAAACAATATGTCTGCTTCAGGATTTGAATCTTTTCTGAAAAGGGTTTTTCAAGCAACCGGCATATCATCGCAAACTGAATTGGCTTCCGCTTTAAAGATCAACCGATCGGCAATTACACAAGCCAGGAAAAATGACTCCATCCCGGACAAGTGGATATTGCAGTTATATAAAACTTACGGATTAAATCCTGACTGGGTTGAAACCGGGACCGGTCAAACATTTATAAAAAAATCTGCTTCCAGTGATTCCATATTTAAATATATACCCAAAGTAAGAGCCCGGTTAAGCGCAGGGGGCGGTTCTTTTGAAGTCGGCTCGGAGATTGAAGGTTACTATGCATTCCGAAGGGACTGGCTGACAACCAAGGGCAACCGGAACAAGATGGTACTCATGGATATTTTTGGCAATAGTATGGAACCCGAAATGAAGGACGGAGATACTATTCTGATAGACGAATCTCAGAAGGACATCTTGGCCGGAGCGATCTATGCCGTGGGCATCGACGATACCATAATGGTCAAACGAGTGGAAAAACATCCCAATAAACTCGTTCTAATTAGTGACAACAAGGATTATTCTCCGATTTATCTCCAAGGCAGTGAAATAAACAGTGTCCGTATTATTGGGAAGGTCATTTGGATTAGCAGAGAACTAAGGTAATTTTTTTTGCCTGACAAGTTCATTTTTATAAACTTTTTAATGGCTATATAAACAGTTTGTGGTAATAAATGCAACAGATGTTCCTTGTTACGGTTAAATTTTAAATTAACAAATTTTATGGGAGGGCAAACAAAATGACTCGATATGCATTTTACGCTCATTATCA
>CAZIIV010000332.1:0-2818 GCA_964539365.1 uncultured Desulfobacteraceae bacterium
AAAATTCAAAATCCCAAACAAAAAAACAATCGCTCACGCGGCGCAAGCGCCTGCGTTGCGCGTTGAACCGGTTTGGAATTTGTAATTTGAGATTTATTTGTAATTTGCCTGCCCGCCGGTTTTTTGGCGGGGTGCTTGGGATTTGTGATTTTAGACACAAAACTCCAAGGCAGAGCCGGAGAACTCTGACCTGGCTCTCCGAGCCGGAGGCCCAATGGACCAAGTTTTTAATGTAAAAATAAAACTATCAGTGGTGATACACATAACCCCATGGAATTTATTTCTATTTTTAAACATGCTTTAATGATCAGCTTTTTTGTGTTTGTGATGATGCTTCTGGTCGATTTTATTGATATGGCCAGTATGAGGCGTATGTCAGACATTATCAAAGGAGGTCTCTGGAGACAATATACCCTGGCGTCTTTTCTGGGTTCCACCCCGGGTTGTCTGGGCGCGTTTATGAATGTCAGCCTCTATGTCCACGGCATGATCTCTTTCGGCGCCATAGTGGGTGGGATGATCGCCACATCCGGGGACGAGGCATTTGTAATGCTTGCACAATTTCCGGGTACGGCTCTGGCTCTTTTCGGTCTGTTGTTTGTGTTAGGAATAATTTTTGCCTGGTTAAGTGACAAGATTATCCTTATTTTTGGGATTAGCACTTGCGAATCATGCATTGATGTGTATTGTGAAGAATGCCTGCCCGGCAAGGCCGTTCGGGAAAAAATTCACGACATCTTTAAGCCCGCCAATTTTATCGAAAACTTTCAGTCACTTTCCTTTAACAGATTCCTGCTGCTTGTGCTGATAACCTCATTCTTGATCTTGTTCGCAACAGGAACTCTCGGCTCACCCACATGGGACTGGAAACGCACTACCTTTATATCTCTTTGCCTATGCACGTTGTTCATAATTATGATTTGCCCTGAACACTATCTTGAACACCACATCTGGGGTCACATCATAAAAAAGCATCTTTCTCGCATTTTCTTGTGGACGTTTGGAGCCCTTGTTTTTGTGCATTGGGGCATGGCCTTCTGGAACTTAGACACCGTTATCCATAACCATATGCTCTGGGTATTGGTGATCGGGGCGCTAATCGGCGTCATTCCGGAATCCGGACCCCATCTCATATTTGTGATGATGTATGCGCAAGGGCTGATTCCGTTTTCCGTGCTGCTCACAACATCGTTTGTACAGGACGGACACGGTATGCTGCCCCTACTTTCATATAGTCTTAAAGATTCCGTAATGATCAAGATTTTCAATCTTGTTTTCGGACTTTTGGTTGGGGGGGTGCTTTTTGCCATAGGCTTTTGATATGGAAATCTCTGACCCGGCTCTCCGAGCCGGAGGCCCAACGGCCCAGGTCTTCAATGTAAAAATAAAGGAGAGGATTTATGAAAAAAGGTGAAAAACTGGTTGTTATCGGTTGTGGGGGTGTGGGCGGTCCTGCGGCAATGCTGGCCAAGAAGCTTATGCCGGAGGTGGATGTAACCATTATTAGAAAAGAAGAACGTTTTATCGTCAGATGATCTTTGCCGCATGTTGTGGCCGGTCTGGCCACGGTGGATTCCATTACAAATCCGGATGCCATGTTTGAAAATGCAGGCATTACGAACATTATTGCAGAAGTAACCCACGTGGACACGGAGAAAAAAAACGTCCAATTATCGGACGGCGCTTCTATTGATTATGACAAGATCATACTGGGAACCGGAGCAATCCAGGTGATACCCGAATTTGAAGGCGTTGACCTTGAGGGAGTATTCACGTTACGGAGTGCACCCGATGCGGAAAGAATAAAAACATTTTTGAAAGAAAAAAAGGCCAAAAACCTTGTTTTCATCGGAACCGGATTTATTAACCTCGAACTGGCGGCATTGCTTTCGGAAAACAAACCGGATTATTACAATATAACCATTGTTAAGTATAAGACGTTAGGTCCCCCTCTGGCCCTTATGCTTGATGCGGACATGGCTGTCACGGTACAGGAGTGCATGGTGGAAAAGGGAATTCATATGAAGATGGAGTCCAGGGCATCACGGATTCTGGGTCAAAACGGAAGAGTTTCAGGGGTCGAACTTGAAACCGGCGAAACAGTGGATGCGGATATGGTCATGGTTTCAGTAGGTGCACAGCCGAATCTGGAACTGGCAAAAGATATGAATCTTGAGATCGGAACATTCGGAATTAAGGTGAATAAATATCTGGAAACCTCACATCCGGATATCCTTGCAGGGGGGGATTGTGTTGAAAAAATTCATTTTGTGACCAAGAAACCGGCAGCATCCCTGCTGCGTGGCCCTTCAGTTATTCACGGACGTCTTGCGGCCAAAAGATTGGCGGGGTATGACATAGAATTTCCGGGAATATTAAACAATTCCGCGGTCAGAATCTTTGACAAATATATCGCCGCCACGGGATTGACCGATACGCAGGCACAAAAAGCGGGGTTTGAAACGGTAAGCGTTGTCGTAAATTCCAGAAGCAAACATGGGATGATCCCCGGCGCCAAACCCTGGACGCTCAAGCTTGTTTTTGACAAAAACACTCAAAAGCTGATCGGCGGACAGATTATCAGCGACAGTGATGCGCCGGTTAAGGAGATTGATACGGTCAATGCCCTGATCCTGGGTGAAAAAACCATTCCGGATTTAACCACATTGATGTGTGCGGGAAATCCCGACTGTTCTTCTGAACCGAGCCTTGAACCCATTACAATTGCAGCGGAACAGGCCCTGCAGAAGTTAAGGTAATTTAAATGGGACGCTGATTTTCGCAGACCCGCCTGCCATGCGAGGCACAAGCGGGCAGG
>CAZIIV010000333.1:0-2791 GCA_964539365.1 uncultured Desulfobacteraceae bacterium
TCAGGTGTCAGGTTTCAGGGTTAAGCGGGGGAAGCGAGGTGGCCCATGGCAATTATAGCTCTTAAGAAAATGTTTTTCACAAACACTATATATGGACGTGGAAGATCTTGAGGACTATAAAAAGTTGTGTCGGTTACACATTAAATGCATTCATAAACTCTGACACCTGACACCTGACACCTGATCGGCACGGCAATCTTAGCAAACAACAGTCTTGATATAAACCCGGAGTTCATCATATTTTAAGCTCTCTATTTTTATTAACCAACAACTTAACAGCAGGGGATTACAAATGTCAGAAAACATAGTTATTGTAGGTGCAGTCGCCCTTGGAGCAAAGGCCGCCTGCAGGTTCAAGCGGCTCAGACAGGATGCAAACGTTACCATAATAGACAAGGACGAGCTGATCTCATACGGAGGGTGCGGCATACCCTTTTATGTGGCCGGGGATGTGAGCGACGAGACCGAGCTTCGATCCACCAGTTTCCACATGGTCCGGGATGAAAATTTCTTCCGGAACGACAAGGGGGTTGTTGCCATGACCGGCACCGAAGTTACGAAAATCGACCGATCAAATAAAACGGTACATATCAAGAAGAACAGCGGTGAAGAAACCGATATGCCCTATGACAAGCTCGTAATTGCCACGGGCTCCGTTCCCAGACAGCTGGACATGCCGGGGACTAACCTTAAAAACGTTTTTAATGTCAGCAACCTAAGGGATGCAATTGCCATAAAGAAAAAAATAACCCAAGGTGAAGTGGAGAAGGCCGTTGTTATCGGAGCCGGCTTCATTGGGCTTGAGATGGCCCAGGCATTGGCCGATATGTGGGAAATCGATACAACGGTTATCGAATACTTTGATCAGGTCATGCCGGGCTTTGTCAGCCATAGTATCTCCCTGATGGCCCAGCGTTGCATGGAGAAAAACGGGGTGAAATTCCATGTTGCGGAGATCGTCCAGGCCCTTGAAGGAGACGAAACCGTAACGGCCGTAAAAACCAACAACCGCACCCTCCCGGCGGATATGGTCATCATGTCCGTAGGTATCGTACCCAATACGACCCTTGCAAAAGACGCAGGAATCGAGACCGGACCGGGCGGGCATATCATCGTGAACGACAGAATGCAGACCTCTGATCCTGACATTTATTCAGGAGGTGACTGTGTACTGATAAAACATCTTGTCACAGGAAAGCCGGCCTACATTCCACTGGGCTCCATGGCCAACCGTCAGGGTCGTGTCATCGGAACAAATCTGGCAGGTGGAGACGCCCGTTTTAAAGGAGGCATAGGAAGTTTTGTTGTAAAAATCTTTGAAAAATCGCTTGCGGGCGCAGGGCTTTCCATCGATATCGCAAAAAAAGAAGGGTTCGACGCCGTAAGTATTCAGGTGGCCCAATTTGACAGGGCTCATTTCTATCCCGAGAAAGAAATAATATATCTTGAACTTGTTGTAGACAGAAAGACCCGAACGGTTTTAGGCATCCAGGGCTGGGGCGGTGAAGGAAGTGAAATGGTCGGAAGAATAAATGCTGTTGCCCCGCTGATTATGAACAAAGCCAAAGTAGAGGATGTCAGTAACCTGGAGATTGCCTATTCTCCCCCGTTTGCTTCTGCCATGGACATTGTAAATGCCCTTGGTAATGCCGCTGAAAACTTTCTCGATGGCATGTATAGGCCAATGCCAATGGAGGAATTTGTCAAGTGCTGGAAGTCTCGCAACAATGGAGAGTGCTTTTTCCTCGACTGCAGGGCAGATGCGGATGCAATTCCTTTTCAAGAGAAATTTCCGGAAATTTGGAAAAGCATTCCTCATGATGAGCTGGAAAAGCGATGTCACGAGGTGCCCAGGGATAAAAAAATAATTCTGTTGTGCAACACCGGTATCCGATCCTATGAAGCACAGATAAATCTTGCAGCCCGCGGAATTGATGATACGGTAAGTGTGGAGTCAGGTATCTCCGGTCTCAAGGATTGCGGCCTGGAATTTTAGGTGATTTATGAATAAGTTAATGTGTGAAAACCATTTTAACAAATCGGTAATGCTCCCGGCGATACATGGTTTTCAATAAACACCAGAAAGGAGGTAAGATCATGAAAAAAGTTTTTATTTTTGCTTTTGTTATGGTTTTTGCTTTGACTGCGGCTGGTTGTGCTGTTGGTAACCGTCTCGCTGTTGCTGACAGTTCAACTGTTGCTGAAAGTTCGGCTGTTGCTGACGATTCGGCAATGCTTCAAGCAAATGAGAAAAAAGCCTGGGAAAATGCAACGAAAGTTTTTCCTGCGGAGCGTCAGCTAACCGTTCAGCAGTTCAAAGAGCTTTACGACAAGGTTATGGCCGGACAGGAAGATGCCTATTTGATCGATCTGCGGACGCATCCTGAATTTTATGCCGCTCACATTGTGGGGACGGACCATATCCATGCGGGTCATATGTACACGTTTCCAAAGAAAATCAAAAACAAAGACGCCAAAATCGTGGTGTGGTGCAGGACACACAAACGCGGGGCTTACGTAGGGGAGCGGCTCGCACAATATGGGTATACCAATGTATGGTGGTATAAAGACGGCATCGTCGGCTGGATCGAGGCGGGATATCCCCTGTGTAATCATTTTATGGGACTGTTTAAAGTTACCGAGTACCATAAATACTTTACGGAAGTCGATAAAGAAACGAATAAGCCCTTGTATCGAATTCGAGAGTTCCATCCCTATTAAAGTCTCGGAATTTATACAATCTATCAGAATCACTGTCCTTTTGACGACAGACGGCTTTTGCTGCTTTCAT
>CAZIIV010000334.1:0-2787 GCA_964539365.1 uncultured Desulfobacteraceae bacterium
ATAGGCACTCCTCTAAATTTTACCCAGGATGGGATACCTTTAAACCGGCCACTTTGTGGAATTTTTAAACCGGCTGTAATAAGATAGGCCAACTTTTCGATTGTTTGAGTTATTCAGCAGTATCGAAGGTTCAACAGAGGATGATAAAGGCGATTAAGGAGAACCGGGCAATGAAGAAAAATATGGATAAAATCATTTCGATTTTGTCCTAATTCAAGGTTCAAGGGCTGACCCTAGTAACACTCTGATTTTTGGACCGCACCTTCCAATATCTTAAAACGATATTTAGGGCACCACACTATATGGTATTTATATTAATGTCCTTACAAACGATAAATATTTCGACCCTGTCTCCGGGGGAACCCCGAACTGACTTTTCCTTTGCGAGATTCAAAGAAAAGAGAGCGCTTAAAAAACTCTATCTTTTCTATGATGATCATATTAAATATCCAGCCCCAGAGGGGCCGGATATTTAATATATTATGTTGTTCATGTGTAAAGGGTGGCGGATGCCCGGCTCCGAAAATCTTGCCGCTAATCCATAACAATTATTTTTTCGTCCAGCTTTGTGTCGGATGGTTTTAATATGACATGAACTTTCAGCCTCGTACCGGGTGGAACTTCGAAGCTGCTGTAATCACCGGTCAACTGCGTTTCATGATTCGGTACCAGGTTCACATCGTTCGCCCAAAAGGTCATTCCCGGTGCGCCGTTTTCCAGAGGAAATCCTGCAATCGAGATTTTGGCTGTAACGGAACCGTCGTTTCTGATGGTGGCCACCCAGGTTTTGGTGGCCCGATTCCAGTTCACGCTTTTGATATTAACATCGAGGCCCTGTGGTTTCCGGGCTTCGATTACTCTGACCCGTTTTTTGGCCGCATTATTCGTTTCATCTGTTTCGCTGACATTTTTGGCATAATCGGCAATGGCCCTCACCTGATAATTTTGAGCCCTGCCAAGGGTGGCTTTGCGGGTGAAACGGTATTCATTGCCGGGGGGCAGTGCCGGTACGGAAATCAGCGCAGGATTGCTTTCGCCGCCGATCCTGAATTGCATCTTCGACGCGCCGGCCCTTCCATTGCCGGCGTTTTTGACAAAAACCCAGAAGGTTATCTCATCATTTACAGTCGGCTTGCCCGGAGAGTAATTGATCTTGGAAATAACCAGGTCCGGCTTGGGGGCCGGATTGACGGTTATGGTGGCGGTATTGACATTGTTATCCTCCACTGTTTCGACGATGCCGTTCAGTGCGTCGGCGGTGGCCGTAACGATGAAATTGCCAGCCCGGTTAAAGCCGAGTCTCTTGGTGTACCTGAACTCCTGGCCGGGGTTGAGGGCCGGTACCGCAATCACCGGCGGATTGGATTCGCCACCCACTTTGACCCGCACCTTCGACTCCCCGGCCCCCGCCCGGCCGACGTTTTTAACGAAGATCCAGAGGGTGATTTCATCATCCACCATAGGGCGGCCCGGTGAAAAGTTGATTTTCGACACCACCAGATCCGGTTTGGCGGATTTGGTGCCTCCGGCCGGCCTGGGCGTGGGGGCGGGCTTCTTGATGATGGTGGAGTCGAGTGTACGTGTCTCCGCACCCCAAGTGGTCATCGGCAGCAGCACCAAAAAGCCTGCCGCAGCAAACCCTAGAACAAAGCGAAATAGTCTTTCCATGTCTATATCCTCCTTTTGATTTGGTTCACTGCAACACATGCCCAAGCCTCAGGGATCATCCCCACCGACCGGAAAGGGCGGGTGGCGCCTCTCTGTGGCATAAAAGTAGAAAGGAACCGCTTTTTTTGAAAGAAATATACTCGAATTTCCGTGGTATGTCAATGTCAATTATACCTGCAGCCCCCGATCCACCATCAAAATGGGGAGCCCTTAAGCTTTTAGTCAGATATCAGTGCGCAAATGCCATGGTTCAGGGATCAGTGGTCAGAAAGGCATGTCTTGTAAAAGCGGACAGCCTATGAACCTCTGTTTGTAGAAAAACTGGCTGAGGAAAGGGAAAAGAAAGGAAATCATATTCTGGAGGCTTTCTTGCCAAAGCAATAAACCCTAACGTTCACGCTCAGTGCAGGCGCTTGCAGCGTGTACCGTACCGAACTGAACCAATCAGACAGCAGCGAAGGGGTGTGTTGGGGACCATCGTAAATATTAAAATATCTTGACAATAAGGCTACTTGCGGCTGCTCCATCCATGTATGCCCGGAATAGCTCGATTAGACACTCCCGGTCTCTTGCATCATGTCATGATCAGAGGCATAGAACGCCGGAGGCACCGATTACAGCTATGGACTTTGGTGCAAAAATGGGGCCTAGTTGCTCACTTGTCTTCATGATTAAAATATCTGCTCCTTATTGTCTCCTTTAATTCATTGCATCCATGAGTCGATGGACTTACAAAGGCTTGATATATATAATTTGCACTTAAGGTCTGTCAAACAAGATTTACGAATCGATTCAACAGTACCGATACCGTTGCTATCTTGATTTTACCAGCCATTTCTACATTCTTGATCCGGAATTTCTTTTGTTATATCCTCTAAAAAAATTTTGCTCAGCTTTTCAACCATAAGGAGACCAGCCATGCCCGGAATGTATGAACGGTTCTGCCAAGAGTATGAGGCTTTCTCTCCCCGTTCCCGGGGGAGAGCTATGGCGGCACGGGGGGTGTTTCCCGGCGGAGATACCCGTTCCAGTGCCCACTTCGCTTACCCCTTGAGTATCGAACAGGCCGAGGTGAGCCTGGCGCCCGTTATGGAACTCGCCGGTGACCCGGCCGCACCA
>CAZIIV010000335.1:0-2780 GCA_964539365.1 uncultured Desulfobacteraceae bacterium
GAATGCCTTGAAAATCATTTTACAACCCTTAACCGATGGGTTTCTTGTAATTTTTTCCACAGTTTTTCTATTATAATAAGAGCTGCAGTGCTCTCATTCAGATTGTCCATACCTGAATCAGAAATACATGATTCAAGCAGTTCTCTATTCACATCCATTTTTATAAATTTATCTCTGATATAGATACCCAAACTCAAATTGAGTGACTGCAGTTCTCCTTTTTTTAAGTGCGCCATATAAACTCTGTCCTTTAACGGCATTTCTGTAATTATTTGAGCAACGGCTTCATCAACCGTTTTAGGAGGCAGAGGGAGTTTGCTCAAATATTCTTCTTTTGTAAAATTTGTAATATGAGATGCAGGAGGGGCTTCCATTAGATCCAGTAACAATGCACCTTCAAGTATATGTGCTGTGTGTTTCCAGATATCAGGATAAACACTTGCTTTTGTCCCGATCACATATAGGACATGAATGTGTGCCAATTGAACCCAATCATTCACGAGAGGTGCTGCTTTAAAAGGAATGGTTTGGTTAAGGTCTACACCAAGCAGCTGTTTCCCATTATTCAAAGTTACTTTTCTGGCAAAATCTAAATCACCGGTTAATTTTCCGTATGAAATGAGAAGCGTTCCTTTTGAATCTTTTATGTTCTGTTCGATACATTCAGAGTGATTGTCGGTGGGCATTTCTTTAAGATTGTATTTGCCGGGCAATGTTCCTGTTTCGGTAATCCGTCCTTTTGGAATCCATCCGCCATGGGGCAATCCCAGTTTTATTGCAACATCTAAAGCAGCTTGATCAGCAACTGTCAGTCCACCTGATATGATTTTTTCAATCATTGTTCATTCTTTGGAACGATCCCGAACAGCCAATTTACAGTTATTTGTCATTTTGAGATTCCATTGCCTGTCTCATTTTTTCGGCCAAATCGCTCATGGGCTCAGGGGTCTCATCCTCCGCATAATTTTTCCACGCGCCATCATCTTTAGCATTGCCCGGGCCAAGGAGGATCTTTCGGTCATCGGGATGGATCTCCGCCACGGTTACCGAAAACGAATCTCCGACGTTGAGCTGCTCGATCAATCCGGGCTTTTCGGCCTCGCTGATTTTCGATTTGGGCAGGAGCCCGGTGATGCCGGGAGCCAGTGAAACAAAATAACCGAAGTTTTCTTTTTTCTCCAAAATCCCTTTGATGACCTGGCCGACACGGAATTTATCGGTCACTTCCAGCCAGGGATCTCCCTGGGCATCTCGAATGCTGAGGGAAATACGCCGCCCTTTTACATCGAGTTCTTTGATCATAACGGAAACCGTTTCACCCGGAGTTACCATGTCTTCAGGGTTGATAATTCGCTTGACATAGCTCATCTCGCTGATATGAACCAGGCCTTCTATGCCCGGGGCAATTTCAACAAAAGCACCGAATTTCATGCACCGGGTGACTTTTCCGGTCACCTTGTCTCCCGGCTGAAACTTTTCCGTCACCGTATCCCAGGGATTACTGTCAAGCTGTTTTATGGACAGGGAAATCTTTTTCTGATTCTTTTTGTCATCGTCCGCTATGGCGATGACCTTGACCAAAACCGTATCACCGGGGCGGACAATCTCTTGGGCCGTTTTCACCCGGGACCAACTCAGTTCGGAAATGTGAACCATGCCTTCGACACCGGGTATCAGTTCTACAAAAGCCCCGTAAGGCATAAGTTTGGTGACCCGGCCCTCAAAAGCATCGCCCGTGTTTAATCTGGTGAAAAAGGCTTGTTTTTCTTTTTCCATGGCCTTGGCGAGAATTTTTCGGCGGGATACGACAATATTCCTTCCGTTTTTCTCGAATTGGGTAATTAAAAATTCATGTGTCTGTCCCACATAATCTTCAGGGGTTTCCACATAGGTGAGATCGATCTGGCTGATTGGACAAAAGGCACGTTTCTGAAGTATGTCCACGTGGAAACCGCCTTTACAGAGTTCGATTATTTTCCCTTGGACGGGAATGGCGTTTTCAAACGCCTCATTTAAAAGTTCAAGTCCTCCGATACCGGAAATTGCTCTGGAAAGGCGTATTTCATCTTCATCAATCCCCACCACATACAGCTCAATTTCATCGCCTTTATCAAAGGGCATGTTTCCCTCATCGTTTAAAAGTTCCTTCCGATCAACGGTTCCGTCAACCTTTGTTCCGGTGGTTATAAAAACCGAATCTTTTCCGATGGAAATAATCTTTCCGCGGATCTTGTCTCCGATCTGGAGATCGTCTTTCATACCGTAGCTGTAAGATTCTAAAAGATCGGCGAAGCTTTCCTCTTCGTCTTCCGGGTTTTCAGTGTTAAGGTCGTCTGACATGTCCCTGCTCCTATCAAAAGAATGATATTTAACAGTGATTATCTATTCTTTTTCTTTTCCTGCTTTTCCTTCCTCTTCTCCTTTATTGATTTGGAAGGCTTCTTTTTAATATCTTTTTTTGTGTCCCTCGGTTTTCCCATTACTATTCTCCTGAATAAAACAATAAAGTTTTAGAGTTACAATGACTCTATCCATAACATATTATGGCACCTCGCAAACCCCGTATTTCCCCAGAATCATTTTGAATCATATTAAATACGTAATGGTCAAACAAACAATAAAACCCTATCTCTCTACCCGAGAAACAGGGTTCTTTCTATCATCATATGTGTTCTCCCTTCCCTAAAAATTAAAGGAAAAATTGGAACATTCTAATTAACTCTATTCTTATAAAAACTCTTATAAAATTATTTGTCAAGAAGTTTAGGGTGTTAAGCCGG
>CAZIIV010000336.1:0-2746 GCA_964539365.1 uncultured Desulfobacteraceae bacterium
AATGTTTCCATATTGCACCTGTCCTTGTCCTTCCTAAAACGAGAAGTCTTTCGAGCGCTTAGACCGTAATGGGGGGACGTTGGTAGTTTTGTTAGCTTGTCATCCTTTATAACGGTGAGGGTAATTTTTCAAGCCCGCCATCGCGAGCCTGAAATATCTATGAATCCATCAGACAGTTAGCAAGTCGACTGTTTAGATATCGTCTACCATAACCTGTTTTCAGGTATTTTTCTCGATTTATTGCATCGGTTTCACTCAGGCAGGCTTCATAATATATCAGGGATATTGGGTGTCTTCCAGCAGTGGAGCGAACTTTTCCGCTATTGTGCAATGCAATTCTGGCTTTTAGATCTTTCGTGAAACCTATATAAAATTGATTATCTGTTCGCGGAACTGTTTTTTAAGGGCATTCCTGGTAACGAGATCAACATGACATTGCAAGTATAGTCTTGAGACTTTGCAAAGTGTTTGTGCTCTTAATCAACGCCGGAATTCCCCAGATTTTGCAAATCCTTCAAAAAATACCTTTGTTGCCTCCCACTCTTCCGCCCCAAGTACCTCAAAGGTCTTCCTATTTTCGCTATAGATATGGATATTTAGATCTCTCTCGGCATCGTCAAAATACACGAGACTCTTTTTTAATTGCAGCTCCATTTCTCTGCCAATATTATACTTCTCGGAAAGTTTATTCGCCAACCATTTGAAAGTATAATTATTCGTCTCAATCAAGCTTTTCATGTCGATGAAATCTTTACAAGTTCCTCTCTGATTAATTGCTATCAGCTTCATCAAGGATAGATCAAGATGGGAAGCAACAGGGATCGGTATCTTATTCATGGTTATGGGAGTATTCAATAAAGGATATTGGTAGGTAAAGAGGCTAAACCCTGTTTCATTAAGATTTATCACAAGTGTGTTTTCTGTGATTTTGCTTTTTGTGACCCTGAAATCGGATTTCAGTTTTTTTGAAATGATAGTAGATAGTTCAAGGCTGTCAAAGCCCATAGGTGTAAAAAAGTCTAAATCAAACGACAACCTGTGACCGAAATACAAGGCAACAGCAGTCCCACCTGCCAGGTAGACATCTTTTGGCAGATAGTCGATAACTTCACTGTTCAGTATGGCTGCCATATCCTGTGTGATACATCTGAGAAACATCTTGTCTCCCCTCTTGAAAGCCCGAACAGTAAAGCAAAATAATTTACAGTTCTCGGACTCAACCCTCTACTTTCTCTCACAACTTTCTTAACAGACTCGGTCCCGTAATAGGTCAAAATATTTTCTACCTCTTCTTCGGTTCCAAATTCAAGAATACGCTCAATTATGATGTACTTGTCCCGCATTGGATCCAGCGGACCTTTATCCCAAAAATACCGCCGATTATCCTTTATAATCCTTTCTACCTGTCGCTCCAGATCTATCGAAGCGGGCTCTACTTCCATTTTTTAATCCCTTGTGCTGAAGAATTTCCTTGAAATAATATAGAAGGCTGTCATGTCGGCTGATATCTACTATATATTATATACTATCAAGGTGTTACATCCATGTCAACAGTTGAGAACCCTTGACTTTTTCTTAAAATATTACGAATTCCCTTCATCATATTCCAGGGCACATTCTCGTATTGTTCTTGTATTTCTACAGGCAGATGGGAATTCGAAACTGCCAGCTTCTATACGGCACGAAGCGCCTGCTGAAGAATCTGTTCACGAAACTGTTTTTTTAGGGCATTCCTGGTAACGAGATCAACAGAACATTGCAAGATGTTTTCCAAGTATTCTTTCAGCTCAAGGAAACCAAATATCCCAGGAGTTTGCACAAAAGTTACCAGAATATCAACGTCGCTTTCTGCTGAAGCCTCATCGCGGGCTACTGAACCAAAAAGCGATAATGATGCCACGTCAAAACGTGATTCAATTTCACTACGATGTTCAGCAAGAATTTTCAATATATTCTGGCGCCTCATAACCATATCCTCATTTAGGAGCAACGGGTTTCTTGGCTTGTTCAAGGGCGATCTCACTTACGGCGGAAAGCGTCCTGGCGCCGGAAGCCCCCTCAATAGCCTTCACCGCAATGTTCTGTACCTTCTCATTAGCATCAGCAAGTTCCTGCATCAACCGCTGAAGTTTTTCCTCCTGCTGTTTTACCGTAGTCTCCAAGGTTTTAATCTTTAGCTCTGCAACGCGCCGGTCCGCCTCAACATCTTTAGCCGCCAGTTGTGCCTCAATCTTAGCCTGGTCAGCGGCCTTCTTGTAAGCAGCCGCCTCCGCCTCTTTGACCGCCCTGGAAAGTTCCGCCGGGAAGGACTCTTCTTTCTTTGTCAATTCGTCAAGCTGCTTTTCCTTGGCTGCCACCGTCTCTTCCCTATCGGCCAGGGCGATTGGAATTGGGGTCGGGCCACGCGAACTTGTTGATATTTATGAGTTAACGTTCCAAAAATAGATGTTTTTCGCGCTTAAAACGCCATTTTCAGGGGTAAAATTGCTATTGTAAGCAGCCTGAGCCTCCCGCAGATGATACAAATCTTTCGATCCCGCAACCTCCCGGCCCTTTGCCCGAATGCCGAGTTTCTCTTTTATTACTTCTACAAAACTCTTACTTCCAACAGCGATGCTTTGAGACCAGTTGTTTTCTCTGAGACAATTTTTTGACTTGAGGATTTCTTCCACCCATTTTTTGTGTGAGTTCCTGAGTTCGTCAACTGTCGAGATATGAAGAAGATCCATCAGACGCCTGTAATCAA
>CAZIIV010000337.1:0-2740 GCA_964539365.1 uncultured Desulfobacteraceae bacterium
CTCTATTCTCTTTCCTCTTTCCCCTTTTCTCTTTTCTCTTTCCTCTATTCTCTTTCCTCTTTCCCCTTTCCCCTTTTCTCTTTCCTCTATTCTCTTCCCTCGTCCTTCCCGCTTTCCATTCCTGACACCTGAAACCTGAAACCTGAAACCTTCTTTCTGACCTCTAACATCTGCTTTCTAACCTTTTTATCCGCCGTCAGTGTGGCGGGCTGCCCCCTGACCTTCGGCCTCTGCATGCACCCTGATGATCTCGAGCAAAAGTTCGGTTGTCCGAACCATATCCTCAAGACGCACGGATTCCCGCACCGTATGCATATCCCGCATTCCTGTTCCCAAAACACCCGTCATGATCCCCTTTTCAAAGAAAACATTGGCATCCGCACCACCCCCGCTGATCTTTGTTTTCATTTTTCTTCCCAGGTTTTCAGCGGCTCTGCAGGCGAGAGTGACAACCGGGTGATCGTCAGGAATGTATGTACGGGGAAAATCTTTTTGGATTTCGATTTCAAGACGGGGACGTGCGTCATCCGAGGCCACCCCCTTATAGTTTTCCACAATTTCCTTGAAAGACGATACCATGGTACGGGTGACCTTGTTCATCTTCTCCTCATCATGGCTTCTTACTTCACCTTTGATCGTCACCAGGCAGGGTACGATATTGGTGGCCGTCCCGCCTTGAATGATACCGATGTTGCAGGTGGTTTCAGGATCAATTCGTCCGAGTTCAAGTTTGGCAATGGCCTTGCTTGCCAGTGAAATCGCATTGATCCCTTTTTCCGGAGCGGCACCGGCATGGGCATCTTTCCCGTGGACTCTGAACTCAAACCGGTTTGCACAAGGCGCCCGGGTAACAATGCCTTCCGTATCCGTGGCATCCAGGGCATATCCGAAGGTTGCGGTAATACGATCCAAATCAAGATGTTTTGCACCCAAAAGACCGATTTCCTCGCAAACTGTAAACACAAGTTCAAGCGGGCCATGAGGCAGTTCATTTTCCTGTATAATTTTCAGGGTTTCTACAAGAATGGCAATGGCACTCTTGTCGTCCGCACCTAAGATTGTGGTCCCGTCACTGGTAAAAACCCCGTCCGAAAAAACAGCGGTCACGCCTTTGCCCGGCTCCACCGTATCCATGTGTGCATTCAGAAGAAGCGGAGGCGCCTGCCGGGTGCCTTTGAATTTGGCAATAAGATTTCCGGTATTGCCGCCGATCTTATCCCCGGCGTCGTCAGTATATGTCTCCGCTCCCATTGAGTCCAGTATCTTTTTAATCTCTCCGGATATTGCGCGTTCCTCTCCGGATACACTGTCGATTTGTGTCAGAAATTTAAACGTGTTCGCCAAACGGTCTTTGTTTACCATATGCCGACCTCTATATATCCGATCCGGATCATAACAAAACCATTGACAAAAATACAATTGATAATATTATAAATTCGCAGCCAACGGAAGTGCGCAGCTTGCTGGTGAGGCTCCCGGACTTCAAATCCGGTGTGGGGTGCTAAAACCGTCCCAGGTGGGTTCGATTCCCATGCACTTCCGCCATATAATATATTTATTTCAATTGCTTACACTATTCAAAACCCATTAAAAACTACCGCAAACATAATTGTTCTTATATTAATTGAGACTTAAATTCAATCTTATTTAAACGAATCGTTACACCTACGACTTCCGCCGGTTAACCCCTCGGTGTTGCCTGTTTGCTTTTCATTCGATGTTGAACGTTCGATGTTCGATGTTCGACGTTCATCTTTCCTCATCCATCGTCCCTTCTGCTATTTCTTAGCTTCCTGCGCTCGGTATTGCCTCCAGCCTCATATCTCTAACAGCCGCAGGCTTTACCTTACTCCTTAGCGACTTGGCGGTGAAACAAGATTTTTCCAAAAATGTTGTTGACCCTGTTAAGATTTCAAATTATTATGCATATATGAACAACATCCTTTAATCTCAAAAAAGGAATCGTTAAAATGGCTCAACAAGCTTCGGATTCAAACATCCAAAAAGATATTCTGGGGCTATTGGATAAAGTAGTGAAAACCGGTGTCCCTGTAGAAATTGAAAGAAAAGGTAAACGTCTGCTCATTAGTCCCGCCGAAAAGCGTAGAAATCTTGATTGCTTAGAAGAACATCCGGATTTTGTCCCTGGAAATCCAGATGATCTGGTGCATATCGACTGGTCGGAAGAGTGACGTCCGTGAAGAGTTCCAGAGCACATGCCCCACGATATTCAGGCGCGAAAGAAATATCAAAGGAGAACTGTCAAAAACCGCTATCATTCGGCCAAGTCTTTTCTGCGTCTGCATCATCCGCGGTCAAATAGGAAAAATCGATATCCAGTGCATCGAGCAATTCCAAAAAGCCGGTTCTTGTCATATTCATTATCTCAGATGCCTTCGAAAGGCTCAGCAGTCTGAGTTTCAAGCCACTGACGACAAGCAGGAACTTTTCTTTTTCCTCCAAGGTACTGAACAAAGGGACTGCCTCTACTATGGGTTTAAGCTCGTCTATATGCATAATACGATCCTTTTTATCGGTCGAAGCCACGGCGAAAACCGTCATGGGTTTTCACCTATAACGTATAATAGATCATTTCAAATTTACAGTTTTATTTATATCGTTATAATAATTTATTATTTGCGTAGTAATAACGATTTCACATTCTTTTATAATCTAATCGTAGTGGCAATTTTAGTTTTTGCTTTGTCTTGAGATTGGATGAATGAATAAAGCCAGACAT
>CAZIIV010000338.1:0-2737 GCA_964539365.1 uncultured Desulfobacteraceae bacterium
ATTGACCCCCTTGAGAGGACTTCTGGTATATAGGATTGTCAGATATCAGACGTTCTCCATTCCATCCATACGCCAAGTATGCCCCAGAGAGTTCACCATTTGTAAAACGATTTAATCGCTCCGAAAGAATATCATGGTCGTATGTCTTATTAGCGTCGGCATATTTTGTATCCGGGTCCCCTTATCGTGAGCGTCAATGTTAAAATTACCGGATTTATAGCGCCGGGGTTCCAGTGTGTTGATACAGACATTTTATTACCAAAAACATTTATAGGGGTCGGGGAGGGTCTTACCCTTCCCGACCCCTATCATCTTTGTTTTATCAATAATCCCGCCTCGATAAATCCCTTTCAAAATCCTGTTGCCAATAGAGCCAAAAAACTATAATCTTTGGCTTATCTCTTGCGGGACTATGGATAAAACACTAATTTGATATCTGCACCTTACTGAACAGTGCAATGTTTTGGTACTGTTGATTTAATTGACTTCCTAAAGTTAATATCTCACAAATACAGCCCCTCTATTAACAGAGTGCATGAGGTCTGCATCCTATCACGATGCTGCCTCTTTTCATAATACGGAACGCCTTTGACTCTATCCGCCACAAGATTATAGATTTCTTGAAACGTGATTTGCTTATCATTGTTAAAATCAGCATCCCCAATTACAGCCTTCAAAGAGAAGTATGTTAGCATGCTATGCTGTTTTTCAGGGTATCAACTATTTTCTCAAGACCTGACACATTTCAAGAAAATATCTATTATCCCTCCGCCCCTTTTTCAAGCTCATCCAGTCTGTCAGGCTCCGAAACAGCAATGTCCACAAGGCACTTGGGGATGGAACTCTGATCGCACATAACTCTGATTTCTTTCTCCTGATCGCTAAATTCCATGATTTCGCGAATGGACTCGATGTATTCGAGCATCTCATCCGGCGGAATTTCTTCCAATTTAGGTCCTGCAGCCTCATCCTTTTTCCGTGCAGCCGCCTCTTCTTCTAACCTTTGTTTTTCCTTTAATTCCGCTTCCATTGCCTTTTTGACATCATTGATCGCGTCCTGGTCAACTTTTGCCATCTCGATTATCGATTTTTCGGAGACGTTATTCGTAAGAAGGTGCTTCACCTTTTCTTCGTTGGACTTGCCCTCTACTGCCTCAAGCAGCTTGGCTATTCTTTTCCTCTCTGCACGTTCCTTTTCCATCTCGGTGTTCACCTGTTTCAACTTCTCCCCGGTAATGTCCAACGCGTTAGTAATCACTTCAGGAGCTACTTTTTCCTCAATGAGTAATCGGATACCTTCATCGTCGGGCATGCCTTTTGCCTTGGTAATGAGCAGATCAAGTTTTGTCTTCTCGACAATCCGTATCACATCTGGTCTACGCTCGGCTAATTTGAGTTCTGACCATGTTTTTCCGAGGTCGTTGAGGAGCTTATTCACTGTAGAATAAAGGTCAGCCACGTCCTCCAGTGTAAGTGCGGCGATCGCAGTGTTGAAATCCTCCATAAGGGGCCTTCCTACCTTGCGTGCGTCATCCATTGCGTATCTCAATTGACGAATATTGCCCCCATGACGCGAAACATTATAACCTGCGTTGTCAAGTTCACCCGCAATCCGTTGAATCGATGCTTCAAAGTTTTCCTCTGATAGGTCCTGCGAATCGAGCTTAAGGATATTCTTCTCGATTAACAACCAGAGAGGCTTTTTTTCTGTTGCGTCGTTTGTCGTCATTTTCAATCTCCTTTTTAATGTTTTATATCGAAAATAAATGCACTGGTCGAATCCCTCCGAAACAGTGTCTTTGACTCCCTCTATGATAAAAACAAGTTGATAAGAACCTGCTTTCCCAACCCTTTCCCAACCATAGACTATAGAGAAGCATCTAAGTGGGTCAAGAAAAAAAACCACAACTTGTATGGAGCGGTCGGCCAGCGCACACTATTATCAATGAACGACTTCATCGGCATGAGTTTTGCGTATCGTTTTTCGCCCAATCGCAAGATGAGCAGGGCAGAGCAGCTGTTTTTATCCTTATGGGAATTTTGTAAATTGCTTTTATATCGGCTGAAATTTTAACGAATTAAATCTTGAGATATCAGGACAAAAAAAACAAATATCAGCCGATTGCGATAAATTAAGAATATCAAGCCGTGGACTATTTGCCACAGTGCTTGGTTATTAATACCAATTATTTATGTGGAATACAATAGACAGTGTTAATTTTTAAAAATTATGTAGAATCCCATATATTGTGGTCTGCCTAAAATTTGAGAAATACAGATATATTGAGACCATCAAGTCCCCACTTCAATCTCATTTCTATACAAAAACTCTATTTCCCATCAAGAAAAAAGTTGTGATATCGTTACATCGTGTGTTGCGTTGTAGCCTGTGATATTGAAAGATAAAATTTCGGTCCTTGGAATTTAACGCAGTTTTGAGTTAAATAAAATCCCGCCGCTATATTCAATTCAAAACTTTCCCCATTTCAACCCCAATCCTAAGCTTATTAAATATTTCAACATTCTCAAATCTGACGTTCCGTTCGCGTCCTGGCTTTTTGCAGCCATCGAAATCAGCGAACAAATTTTTCACTTTATTAAAAGGCTAAAATCATATATACATTTATGAAATTAGGCATACCCAAATTTTCAATTCAAACCCTCTGCCATTTAAAAATATATGTAACCGTTCACAGGTTCAGAGTTCAAAGTTCAGGGTTAAGGACAAAGAAAGCAT
>CAZIIV010000339.1:0-2726 GCA_964539365.1 uncultured Desulfobacteraceae bacterium
CATAATTTCATTCGGCTCGGGCTAACGCGTGCTAAAGCCCTTCAAACAGTCAGTCAGTTTCCAAGAGAAACACGCCGTCGCTACGCTGCGCCAATCAAATATGTTTGCCCAGTTAAAACGGATAATATATGACTTAAGATGATTGTATTGATCTCATGTATTCTTTGTCCCCAAGGACGTTAGGAGCCTTTAGAGATGAAAAACAGCAAAATTCTGGTGGTGGGAGGTGCCGGTTATATCGGTTCTCACATGGTTAAAGATCTTCTGGATACAGGGTACCATGTTGTTACACTGGATGATCTTTCCACAGGGCACCGCGAATTGGTCCTCGGCGGAGAATTTATAGAAGGCGGACTCGGCGATGCGGTTCTTCTTGATAAGTTATTTTCAACTCATAAAATTTCAGCGGTCATGCATTTTGCAGCTTTTTCACTGGTGGGCGAATCCGTGGAAAAACCGCTGAAGTACTATCGCAACAACATGGCGGCCACCGCGGAACTCTTGGACTCAATGATTCGCCGTAACGTGAAACGATTTATTTTTTCTTCCACGGCTGCGGTTTACGGTGAGCCGGTTGACCTTCCCATTACGGAAAGCCATCCCTGCAACCCGACCAACCCTTATGGTGCAAGCAAAATTGCCGTTGAAAGGATGCTAAAAGATTGTGATTCCGCATACGGCCTCAAATACATAAGCCTACGGTATTTTAATGCTGCCGGTGCAGACAAATCCGGCACAATTGGAGAAAGACACCGTAACGAAACACATCTTATTCCTTTGGTTCTGGAGGTGGCCGCCGGCCGGAGAGAAAATATAAAAATTTTCGGTGCCAATTACCCCACTTCCGACGGAACCTGCATAAGGGACTATATACATGTAAACGATTTGACCGGAGCCCACTTGCTGGCACTTAACTCACTTTTGTCCGGAGGAGACAGTGCCGTGTACAACCTGGGAAACAACAGAGGATATTCGGTTCGAGAGGTGATTGAACTGGCAAGAAAGGTGACCGGAAAACCGATTCCGGCAATTGAAGCGGATAAAAGGCCCGGGGATCCGGCAGTCCTGATTGCCAGTTCCGACAAAATAAAAAAAAATCTTGGCTGGAAACCCGAGTATGAGGACTTGGAAACAATTATACAAACAGCGTGGAAATGGCATCAGAAAGAAACCCCTTCATGAAATATCCGGATTATACCTAATTCAAATACAAATGGTTTGTCCGGTTTAGCCTTCATGGGCACCAGCTTGATATTTGACGAAGAACAGGAAAATCCCATATGTCGGAAAATAAAATAAATGTGTATCCGATCCTGCTTGCGGGTGGATCAGGAACCCGTCTCTGGCCCGTATCCAGAGAATTCTATCCCAAGCAACTCGTTAAATTTATCGGTGACGAGTCACTTATTCAAAGTACCATTAAACGATTGGTCTCTTTACTCGATGAAAAAAACATCCGCATTGTTTGCGGGAAAGAGCATGTTCATGAAATTGCAAGACATATCGAAGATCTCGGCATTCGAGCAGATAAAAAGGTAATTGCGGAACCTTGTGGCCGTAATACCGCGCCTGCCATTGTATTGGCCATGCTTCATGTGCTTAATCATGAGCAAGATGCAGTGTTATGCATTTTTCCTGCTGATCATGTGATCCGTAACACTGATGTGTTCCATGAAAATTTATTATCCGCAATAAAACTTGCCCGGATGGGATATATTGTAACCTTCGGAATCAAACCCAATTATCCGGAAACCGGTTACGGATATATCGAGAGTGGCAGCGAAATAAAGGAGCATGTCTTTTCTGTAAAAAGATTTGTTGAAAAGCCGGATATGGAAACGGCCGGGAGATATATCGAGGCCGGCAACTTCTTTTGGAATAGTGGAATGTTTACATTTAGAGCATCTGTAATGATGGAGGAGTTGAAAATCCACCAGCCCGACCTTCTTACACAAATGGAACAGCTGGATTTGTCCGGAAGTATGGTATCTCAGAACGACTATGAACGGTTGCCCAATATTTCTATCGATTATGCGGTTATGGAGAAAACTGACAAATCTGCGGTATTGCCTTCAGACTTCGGATGGAGCGATATCGGATCATGGAAATCTTTATATGATTTCATTCCAAAGGATTCAGACGGCAATGTTATTGCCGGCGACGTTATTTCTAAAGATACGAAGAATTGTTTTATCATGGGCTGTGAACGGTTGGTTGCAACCAACAAGATTAGGAATATGGTTGTTGTGGAAACACCGGACTCTGTATTTGTTTCCGATATGGAAAGCAGTCGGGATGTGAAATCTATTGTGGGAAAGTTAAAGCAAAGGGGGAGAAGTGAATATCAAGTGCATAAGATATCGTACTTCCCTTGGGGAACCTCGACCGTCCTGGAAACAAATGATGATTGCACGATAGAAAAGCTTGTCCTGTATCCCGGCTCGGAACTCGAGAGCAAAACCGATCTCTCTACAAGAAAACAGCTGGCTGTCGTCCGAGGGACGGCGAGAACAACCCGAGACAGTCAGACCGGGCTGTTGAGTAAAGGGGAATCCGTAACGCTTTCTGAAAATCAGAGAGTTAGGGTCGAAAACGCCGGAAATGAGCCCCTTAATATTATTCGTATAACCTTGACGGTCTCTTAAAAAGTCCGACTTCTGCGTTGTGCTGAATTTCGCAATCATTCAACGTACGAAAAGTACGCCTCATGATTACAAAATTTGCAC
>CAZIIV010000340.1:0-2722 GCA_964539365.1 uncultured Desulfobacteraceae bacterium
AAAATATTGTATTAATAGATGACGTTTTTCAAAGGTCTCGCGGCTATTATAGGCTGTCTAATCTATATTGGCCCAAAAAATGCTCTATCAAACGATTGTAAATCGCAATGTATTTTGAGATAATAGATGAAATTGAGGAGATTGAAACCATAGCCGTTGCTGGAAGAATCCGGGATATTATGCGGCTTCGAAGTCAATATGGTTTTGGTCGGTGGCGTAAAATGAAGGGAGTTGCCAGGATTCGCCTTCAAAGCGGTAATATTCGTAAGGCTGAATTGCACTGGTATGAAGCCCATGGCATTGGCAGAAAAAAACTGAAAATTAAAAGATTATTGGATTAAAATATGACTCAACACACTAAAAAACCAATATATATGCTTTGCATAGAGGATAAAGATTGCGAGGATTTGGAACGGCGGAAAATATATCAGGTTTTACCGGACAATGAGGCTTCAAAAGAAGGATATCTGAGGATAATTGACGAGTCCGGTGAGGATTATCTTTATCCCGAATCCTATTTCATCTTCGTCAAACTTCCCCGCGAAGCGCAAGATGCCCTGCAAAAAGCAAGCTGATCAATATTTTTCACCCTTACGCCAATTGCAGTTTAATTACTTAGCGAGAACATGTGCCTGGACTCGGATGGATAAAAAAACCGCTCATGCTGGTCAGGCGCGATGATAGCATCGCTAAAATCTTAATATGCTATGACATCGAACATTATTGATCTGCCCGAATTTCGGGAACAAACTCATGTTTTTAAAGACCGAACCCATGCCGGTCAAATCTTGGCCGAGATGCTCGGGGCCCATGACACTCAGGACGGGATCATTTTGGCCATACCGGCCTGCGGTGTACCCGTAGGCGTAGTCATGGCTGAAACATGGTTTTGACGTGGCCGTGCTCAGCAAGACCACCTTGCCCTGGAATACCGAAACCGGGTACGGGGCGGTGCCGGCATTGCGCAATGCCGTAGCCAGCGCCTACCGTCACTGGTCGGATGTTGCCGAAGAAGATGTGGTAAAACTTCTGGAACAATTCAAAACAAGAGACCTTTGAACTCCGACCACTGCTCTCTGACCTCTGACTTCCGACCTCCGACTTCTGCTTGCCCCATTAAATTTTTACCCAGTGAAACCTGTTTTATTTGTTTAACCGGGGCGAATTTAACTGGGGACCTCTTGCCTTCCCGCCTCCAACCTCCAACAGCCGAAGGCTTTGATCTCCGACCCCTGACCTCTGCTCTCTGACCTCTGCTCTCTGCTCCTTGACCTCCGACTATCGTTTTTCCGCAGGAACCGGGAATCTTTCGGAACGGCGGCATTAGGTTTGAGGAGCGCTTGGCTATTGGATTGATGATTAAGGGAGCCACTTCGGTCCGCTTATAAATAATTATATTGACATATTAATATATTATGGTATACGTTAATACCGAACCGTAATTGACGAATCGTTAATAACGCAAATGGTGGATCAACATGGAAAACCCGTTTAAATTCGGTGGAATTGTTCGCGGACCATTTTTCGCAGACCGAAACCAAGAACTGGATGAACTTTCTCGTGAAATGATCAATTTGAGCAGGATTTTTCTGATTTCTCCAAGACGGTACGGAAAAACCTGTCTCCTCTTTAATTTGATGGACAAACTCAATGAAATCGGAATAGCTTCTGCATACATCGATCTCAATGCTTATCCCGGCCTTGGAAATTTGGCTGAAGCTTATACAAATCGCACGACTCAAGCCCTTGAGACAAATACTGAGAAATTGATGAAAATTTTTTCAAGTCTTCGTCTACTTCGGCCAAAGATATCAGTTGGACTCAACGGTTCGATGAGTGCCGGGGTTGAGGTTGCTGTCCAGGAGAAGGCGTCACTGTCCGCGCTAATCGAAGGTATGAATCATGCAGATCGGCTGGCAGCGAAGCAAAACCGGAAATTAGTCGTTATTATCGATGAATTTTCCGATATCACAAACTTTAACGGTCATGGTCTTGAAAAGGCGCTGCGTTCGGAAGTCCAACAGCATGAGCACGTCGGTTATATTTTTTCAGGTTCGGAAGAATCGGTGATGCTTTCCATGGCAAAGGATCGAAAGCGGGCATTCTATAAACTGGGACGGATTATGGGGCTCGGTCCCATCGAAAGAAAACCGTATACCGACTTTATCATGAACTGGCTATGCAAAGGAAACTATACGGCAGATCGAGATGATTTGCAAAAGCTGTTCGAGCTGGGCAATGATATACCGCACAATATTCAGAGACTTTGCCATAACATGTGGGAAATTGCTCGCGAAAACAGAATCGTCGCGCCGGAAATGATTGATCAGCTTCCGATGATCATTGTGAAGCAAGACTCGCCGCATTACGAATTGTTGTGGCGGTCCGTATCACAACAGCAAAAAAAACTGTTGATGGCCCTGAGCGCCGACCATGATCCCAAACCTTTTTCAAAGGATTTTCAACTTACTTATGGTATAGGTCCTTCATCTTCCTTAAAAGCATCCCTGGATTCTCTTGTCAAAAAAGGAATCCTCTATAAAACCATTGAGGGAAAGTATCAATTTTCAGATACTTTCATGCCATGCTGGATAGATTATATTGGGGATAAGAACCAAGGCCGGTAAAAAAATGGGATAAACCGGCAAGTATGATCTTAAGCAGCCAACTGACTTCCGCCCTCTGTCCCCTGTCATCCGATTTCCGACATCTGACCCTCTTC
>CAZIIV010000341.1:0-2705 GCA_964539365.1 uncultured Desulfobacteraceae bacterium
ATTTTTGCTGAGGTATTCTGGCTTTTTGTGCTTTTGAGCATTTCTTCTACATCGAGTAGAACTTTCTCGACGGGATTCAATTCCTGAAGTTGTGCTGATCCGAAAAGAGACAAAAAAGTCGCCTGAGCTTCCGCCCCTCGGTCTGAACGGTTCTGGAATGAAATTTTTCTGGTCTTGACCGGCGTTCTCATTTGTCGCTCCGCATGATTGTTGTATGGGCTGACGTTTTCGTATTCCAGGAAAGTAAAAAGCTCATTTCTGTGACGGATCAAACGCTTTATCAACCTGTTGACGTCCTTGTCTTGACGAGGCGATTCAATAAGCGAGTCAAGCCGGGTGTAAAGCTTCATTTTCCGCCTGACGAAAACCGAGTCGGCCATTTTTGCCTTGCTGTCATCCAGGCGGACGGCATCCATCACCAATCGGGTAAGTTTCTTGCGAAACGTTTTCCAATCGGACGATTTATTGGACTTATCTACCTTTTCAAGCTCTGTGAGCAAATGATAGAAACACCGCTGCGTCGCGAGGGTGCAAATCTTATTATAGGCGCCCCAGAAGTCGCAGATGAGCACGCCTTGGAAAAAATTTCCGATTGCCCGTTTTATAACCGGGGAGCCTCGACTTTTATCGATTACATAATAGCACCACTTGTCGGTGACGAATCCCCAGAGCCAATGGGTGATCCCGCTGATCCGCCATCCGGTCTCATCGGCATTGAGCACAGCGGAATTTTTAACTTTTTTGCCGATATCCTCGTAAATCGGCTTTAAAAGGACCGCCATATTGTTCCATGCCTGGATCAACCCTCCCGGGCTGACCTCAAAGGCCCAAAAGGTTGAAAGCAATTTTACACAGTTGCGGACACTCATGCCGACCCAGTAATGAAGCCATGCCGTCATGACCAGCATCCGAAGTCCAAGCATGGAGTTTGGCATTGCATCGCAGACTTTTGGGTAGACAATCTTTTTGCAGGCGGAGCACCAATAGCCATTCACCGTCTGCTCGGTCACTTCCGGCTCAACTTGGGGGATATCCACCGTATAGCGCTTATGATGTTTAATCGGTTCTCCCAGTGAGCCGCAGCACTCCGGGCAACGATCCAGGGTATGCTCTTTGTAATGGTCGATTTTTTCAGGCCGTGTTCGGCCCACTCCCGGATGCCCATTTTTTTGCCCCGGTTTCTTGCGACGCCTTTTAGCGGGTTTTTTCAGATAGGGCGGCGTCATGCCCGATGGGCAAGTGGGTGCGACTCCGTGAAGTTGATCGAATTTCTCGGCCTTTTGCGCAAGCTCAAGGACCGCTTCGATGGCTTGCTCCCTGGGCAAATCGAGTATCGCGGCCGCCTCATCCCTTGTCACCGGCAAGCTCCTTTTCAAAGTGCCGGGCAAGCGGATAAAGGTACACCGCCTTTGGTTGCCCATGATGATTATAGCGATTGCCCCTTTTAGAACTGCCGCTCGTTTGGCCCACGTACCGCCAGTTGGCCGCCTTGTAACACGTGCCGGCGAAACGGGCCGTGTCGACAAAGGTTTCGGCCAAAAAAAGACCATGCCGGTAGCGCTGATGCCAGTCATCCGACAACCGCCTGCAATTGAGCGAAAGAATCTTTGAAGCCAGATACTTGACGCGAATCCATGGCAACACCAAAAAACGGGTGTTATTGGCAACCATGTGAAGTCGGCTTCGCCGGGTATCCGGATCCCAACCGATGATGTCATCGCGGCTTTTGATTTTAAATGCCGCACTGGCCCAGGCCAGGCAAGCGACCGGCTGACCGTTGATACAAACCATGTACCTCAGGTGCTCGCCGACAAGTTTGGGTAGACCCAGGTAATGGTAATGATGCAGTAAAAAGCCCCACAAATAATCATCGCCGCCATCAACCAAGGTTATATCAAAACCCGGGAACTGCCCGACGCTGCCGCAAAGCGGCGCTTGGTTGAAAATGGGGATTTGGGCGAAGCTTTTGCGCTTTAAGTTGTTTTTCGGGCGCAACCGAGGCGGCAGCTCGATATGCCCATCTTCCTCCAAACGCAGAAGAAGATCACGGGCTGCGTATTCCTTGTATTCGCCATTGAGTTGAAGCCAGTTCCATTGTTTGCATAAAACCCGTGAAATATGGCTGCGACCCTTGTCAGCGTGCAAAGCAATCTTCTGCCGGATATTATCAATATCCAGGAGGGTAAGCTCTCGGGTGCGATATCGGAAAACAACTGGCTCCATCAAGTCCTCCACAGTTGAGGACAATATACTATATCTCTTTTTCTGACGCCAGCCTTTTTTTCGATTTTTTAAAAATAATTTTTCAAAGAACTAAACTGTTACATTTTTCATAATATTTGGAAATTATCTGATATATTCTGCCTCTGTTTCCAGGATTTCTTGTCGCTTGAATACAGGCCTTAGCCCTTCATATTGTACCAGAGCTTTTTTCATATGGGCTTTAACCATATCTCTTAGCCTTTCAGGTTCTTCAACATAAGCCTCGGGGCCTAAACTCATGATCCACTGTTTGATTTCATCAAGTCCTGCGACTTGGAAAATCAACTCCAAAGATCCATCTTTTAATTTGCGAGACCTTTGGCTTTCATGCCATATTTTTTCGCCAATGTATCTTACCCATGCCGGGGTAATACGAATTTTTACCGTGTAAAGTTCATCCTGCATGACCTTGAAAGACTGCCGGGTGTATTCACCCTATAGTT
>CAZIIV010000342.1:0-2703 GCA_964539365.1 uncultured Desulfobacteraceae bacterium
AATTTAAAAGAAAACAGGTTCGGGTTCGAGCCTGAAGTTACCGCAAAGATATCCAGATTAAAAAATATTCGTATTTATGAAATCGGTATTTCCTACTATGGACGTACATATCAAGAGGGAAAAAAAATAAACTGGAAAGACGGTTTCAGAGCAATATATTGCATCATGAAATACGGTCTATTGTCAAAATGAGATGCTTCACCTCTTGAATTCATTATTTATTGCCTTTGTATAAAAACGGCAAGATTTAAATATATATCCTAAAATTACAGCTTTAAATATCCAGAAGATCCAAAGCGGTTTTTCAGGCGGGAAGAAATTATGATGTATAACTAGAAAAAAAATAATAATTAAAGCTAAGCTGTTATAATTCGTCAGAGGCGGGAAATCTCCATAAATCAAACTCATAGCGAATACAGAAATAATCAATATATCTTCGTAACCATTAACATATGGGGCAAACATTAGATAGTTTGCAATAATAAGGACAATAAGTGTCGATTTTCAAATTATATCAACGCACACTTTCTGATTATTTTGAACAAACAGGGAATTTTTCGGATTATTTTATTGTAGATGGACCGACCGGGAAGATCGGTCCGAGTTTTTTCTTAGAACTTCAAGTCTTCATCTTGATTTAGTCCCAATCGATCCATAAGGAACCGCTGATCGCTACTTATTTTTTTAACACTCATGAGCATCATATTTACCATAAGATCGCCGAGACGCTCAATTATTTCATCCATATTTCTTGCATATTCCCATTTTTCGTGTCCCGTCATCATAACATCCTCCTTAATGTATAATTATCAAAAGATTTCGGTAGCCGCCAATCTGACGTGTTCGGCATTGACCTGGGCTGAGTGTTGGTCAGCAGCGGCGATAAGGGCGCCGCGGGCCAGATGGTTTGCTTTTCTAAAAAGACCGCCTGAGCCCTGATGGATGGCGGTAACTGCTGTTGGGTCAAAGAGCATTTGATCAACACCGGCAATAGTAAGATGATGCTTAAGGTAATTTTCCATTCCGTTAAGGTCAACACCTTCAAGATGGCTTTTTGCCACGACTCTGGAAGCCAATGGTTGAGAAGATCGATAGATCAGTTTGTCGATGAGGTTATTTTGTCCGGCCAGGATCATCGGCAGCCAGGGTTTGGAGTCTTTTTCAAACTGGCATATGGTATGCAGTTCCGCAAAGACTTCGAGACGCATCACGGATGCCTCATCTACGATCAGAACGATTTTCATTTTTTTGTCACAGATCAGATCGGTGATTTCTTTTTTAATCATCCTGATCATAATCACTTTGGAATTGCTTGACAGATGGATATCCAGTGCATAAACAAATTGTCTGTAAAATTCCATAATAGAGCCTGAAGAGGCGGTGATATAGAGGGTCCGGTACTCTGATGGATGTAGTTTTTCCAGGGCATATCTTAAGGCCGTGGACTTGCCGCTGCCCACCTCTCCGGTAACAATCCCGATGGCGCCCAGGCGTATGACATAATCAAAGCGATTTTTGATATCCATAAGTTCCGGTGTTTTTAGAATTTCAGCCACTTTGATATCTGTGCCGAAGGGCTCTTTATTGAGTGCAAAGAACATGCGGTAATTATCGTTCATCTTGATTCCTCCGTTTCGAAGACCAGAGCTTTCCGCCCCGGTAACTGGGTGCATGGTTGTCCACGTTGATTTGGGGGTTATTGTTTTTATCTCTTTTAACCCGGTAGTTGATAGTAAGATTTACCGGTCGGATCATACCAAAGCTCTGATTCTGATATTTAACCTCAACGGTTTCAGGTTCCGAATCATGGTATAACAACTCTACCCGTTTGCCGATCAAAGGTATGGGCCCTTCGAATAATCGGCCATTCAAAGTAATGGTACGATCTTTATTGACTTTTCTTCTGGCTACGTTACGAAAATAGTCTTTCAGATTGGCCGGTGAAGTTCGCAAACAATGCATCTGTGATGTGAACCGAGCCAGGGGTGTTTGGCCGGTAGCACCGTGTTTTCTTTGGTGGTAAGTATGGTTGAGCCACACATTAAAGGCATCATTGAGCTCATCGAGAGTTTGTCCTTTAAAGTCGTCAAAAAACTGACCGCGCACGGTCAGAAAGAATCGTTCGATTTTACCACGTCCCTGGGGTGTATAGGGTTTAGAATGGATCAGGGTAATCCCTAATGATGCGGTAATATACTCAAGATGTTTACTGCGAAAAGCGGCACCGTTATCCACATAGAGTTTTCGAGGCAAACCGCGTTTGGCCAGGGCGTTTTCAAAAGCATCCAGATAATAGACTAATGCTTCCGACAGATAGAAGTGTGCATAGCTTATCAACCGGCTGTAGTCATCGATAATGGCGATCAGATAGGTTTTTCTCATCTTTCCGTCCACATCCACTTTAGGGCCGTGCAGCACATCACTTTGCCACAGATCGTTGGGCAGTTCGGCTTCAAATTTGCGACGGTCAACCGGTTTATGCCGGGTTAAATTCATCAGGTTCTGCTGATGCAAAAAGCGGTAGACCGTGGATAAATTCAATTCAATGTCCGGAGAGACTAAACGCCGTTTGTTCATCGTAGTAATCAGCTTGATAACGGTTGCATCCGGCATTTCCCGGCGCAAGCGGATCAGAGCGCAACACGTCTCTTTATCCATAGCCCGGTTTTTGCCCTGATCGGATCGATCTTTTGGAAACAGCGA
>CAZIIV010000343.1:0-2698 GCA_964539365.1 uncultured Desulfobacteraceae bacterium
TTAGGATGAGATCATGGTATGTAGTCGAGAAGTTGAATAAGATCGGTTATCACAAGATCAAGGGAAAGGTCTTTACATACGGGGTCGTTTTCCCGTAATCTCAATGATCTTGCATCACCGGCAAAGAGTCCTGTCTTAAATCCCGCCTGTTTTGCAGGATAGATATCGTTTAACATATCATTTCCGATATAGAGCGCCGAACCAACAGAGATATCCATATGTTTAAGCCGATCCGCCGCAATCTGAAACATGTATGCAGATGGTTTTGCATATCCGAATTTGTATGAATAAAGGATAAGATCCGGGCGAAATCCAAGATCTTCCGGGGATGAGCCAAGAAACCAGTTGAACAGATACGGGGTGTAAAACTGGGCGTTTGATATAATGCCCATTACTATATTCGAATTTTGGCAGGCTGAAAGCAGTGTTTCAAGGTTGGGCATGGGATATACGGGATTGGCGATCAGTTCATAGGCGACGGCAAATTCCCGAACGGTTTCAAGATCGTCGGTTTCAAGCACCTGCATCCAAATTTGATCTATTTCAACTTCCGGGAAGTCAATTTCTTGTTCCTTGAGCCGTTTATGCTGATTTTCTATGGCAGTGTAAAACCGGTTTAAAACGAATTGGCAATCTTTTTTAATTCCGAATTTTTGAAGCAATTTTTCAAGTTTTTCCGTTTGCGGCGATTTTTTTTTTGCCATGCCGATATCGCCGGATCTGCTGATAAAAAGTGTGCCATACACGTCAAAAAGAATCCCCTCTATTTTTTCTTCCAGTTTTCCACTTGGCGTCAAAGACGTGGGAATCGGGGAAACCGGCGTTATATATTCAGAAATTATGTTGTTTTTTTCCATAAGGTCACCATTTGAGAAGGCTGAAATCCTCGGGATTCAGAAATTTTAAAACAAGACGTTTTTTGTCTATTTTGTGGCAGACCGTATCCTTGATTACCCTGGAATAGATATCAACGAGATTTTTCCCGTAGTTGGTTTTATTGTAATGGAACAGTACCGCATTCCTGTTGTTTTGTACCAGAGCTTCTTTGTCCGGGACGTTTCCGGGATCCAAAAGGAACGGGTTAAAAGATCTGAGCCGGTCTCCATGTGACGTATCGGATACCACATGAGATATTATGGTTTTTTGAAAGGCTTCATTAAGCAGTCCAAAATCCACACTCTCATTTGCGGTTATTTTTTCAAAAGCGGTTAGAATTTTCGTGTTGTCGATCCTTATGTCGAACAGAGAACACGCTTTTTGTACCCCCGCACGCCAGGTCCTGAATAATTTTTCTTTTCCCAGCCATTCCAGAGGAACCGCCAGCCGCGTGTAAAGGTGATCCAGCCGAATTCCCTTTTTCTCAAAGTCGTGGCATATTTCCGGCAGTTTTCTTCCCCACAGGATTTTTTTTGCGGTCCAGGGTTCGAGAAATGAAAATCCGAATCCTTCGGTAATGCTTGTGGTGATCAGAAATTTGGCGGAATGGACAAGTTCTGAAAACTCATGGCATAACCCCGCTTCAAATATCACATTCAGATTTTTTTCTTTTACAAACCGTTTCCATTGTTCATAGCTTTCCATATCCGCCGGGCTGTTGGGCGGGAGTGTAATGGCAAGTGTTTCGTTGTTTTTGAAAAACAGGGAGATAAGAATCGCTTCCCCGATGTTTTTTCTTCGGAGTGCTCGAATGGGATACAGAACCAGTTTTTTTGGAGGTGCGTCCGTTGTGTGTAGCGGTAACGGATTTATGGTGTTAAAAATTTTATGCAACCCTTTTTTTTTTAATCCTGATTCGAGCAGTATGTTGTAATCCCTTGAATTAATGACTCCGTAATGGCAGTTTTGAAGATATTCTTCCTCAGAATAATATACCAGGGGTCTTCCGTCCTCTGCAAAGTCGTGGATCTGAAGAAAAAGTTTGATGTTTTTGTTTTGAAGGGCGTTGAGGATTTTCAAAAAATCCCTGTTTTTTGCCAGTGTGGGGTTGTGAACATGAACCAGATCGCATCCGTCTTTCCATTTTAGACGGATCGCCCGGATGACGGCGGCTGCAATATCTTGGGGGTGCGATCGGTTCCGATCGTTACGATCGTAACCCAGTCCCGGGATATGAACCGTTTCACAAACAAAAGGCGATTCCGGCATCTCGCCGGTCAATACCAGCAGGTCACACGTATTTCGAAGCGCTTCCACCTGCTGCTTTAAAACCGTTGTTACGCCTCCGGTTTTCAGATGATAATGAATAAATGCTATTTTCATTTTAAAAAATATAGGATAAGTAGATTTGAGTGTCAAAAGAATAATAAGGGTTCAGGTTTCAGGTGTCAGGGGGCAAGGGTTCAGGTGTCAGGTGTCAGGTTTAAGGGAGAAACGGTGTGGCCCATCGCAATTATTATACGGAAAAGGGGTATCTATAAATTCTGGGTCGTTACAAAGAATGCATTCGTAAACCCTGACACCTGACACCTGAAACCTGAAACCAAATAGCTATGGCAATTTTAGCAAACAACAACCTTGATTTACACCCACACGAATACACACAGATTAAAAAAATGTTATATGTGTCCATTAGTGTGCATTTGCGGTTCAGGAGTTTAACTCGTTTTTTCAACCGCGGATGGACACGAATACACACAGATTAAAAAATATTATATGTGTTCATTAGTGTGCATTTGCGGTTCAGGGTTCGGGTGTCAGG
>CAZIIV010000344.1:0-2696 GCA_964539365.1 uncultured Desulfobacteraceae bacterium
GGATATGCGGATACAGCATCGCCTGATTAACGAACATGAATTCCTTTCGGCATATCCCGCGTTCGGCCCGACCGCAGGTCTCGGCCGGTGTGTTGGAGCACGGCCTGAATATGAAGACCATTGCCGAAGGCGTGGAAACACAAGTAAGACCCCACAATATATTGTGTAAGCATGCCACACTTCCACATTAAAAAGGAAAAGGGAAGACCCTACCTCTACGTCCGTGAGATCGCCCGGGTCAACGGCAAGCCCAAGGCCAGCCAGACCGTCCTCGGAGCTTGCCCGGCGGGGCAAGAACAAGGGCGGGGCCGCCATTACCTGCGCCAGATCGAACTGGGCCTTCTGGCGGCACCATATTAATATTATTTGCTTTCGTTTTGGTATTCGATAAACATCATCGTTTACCATCTTTCCAAATACATAAGTCAATATACTGGGCCGGACTAGTTGCATGGATCGCATCCTCACTTTGTTTAGCTATTATCGGTCTTCGGAATAGCGTTTGGTTTTCAACAAGTCGATCTGTATTTTCTAATTTGTCCACTATCGATATTAAGTTTGCAAAATTGGCTGGCGTATTTTTTGGGGTTGGTACAGTTTTGTTTATAATTGGAGCAGTTATATAATAGGGGATCGCATAACCAGCGCCTGCACAAGGAACGCTCGTAACCTCGCGTCCTGTGAGGCGCGGCGTTGGGCCACGTGGAAGACCCTGCGTTGCTTGACTTTGTACCCCGTTTGTGCTACATTAATAAAAAAAACAAATGGAGGTGTGCTATGGGCAAGACATCAACAATACGAGCCCGGATTGAGCCTGACCTAAAAGACAAGGCGGAACACATATTTCGCCAGCTGGGATTAACCACAACTCAAGCTATTACGCTATTTTATAAGCAGGTTGAATTGAGAAAAGGGCTGCCCTTCGATGTAGCCATTGTTAATAAGATCACACGTCAGACGTTCGATAATACGGATGCTGGACGCAACTTGATCGTTTGCGAAAACGCCGACGATATGTTCAAGAAACTTGGTATCTGATGCTCACTCCATCATATACACGTCAATTTGAGAGAGACATCAAACGGATGAAAAAGCGAGGTAAAAACCTTGACAAGCTTAAAATTATCATTCGATCCCTGGTTGTGGAAGAACCTCTTGATCCTATCCATCGGGACCATAAGCTGATCGGCAACTGGAAAGGGCGATGCGAATGTCACATTGAGTCCGATTGGCTGTTGATTTATAAAACAGATTTGGATTACATCATATTCGAACGCACAGGAACACATTCTGATCTATTCCATAAATAAGGGCAGTGAAAGCCCAACCCTTCGCTCAACCGGATGAACTCGGACTGGAAAAAGCTGGCGCTTTTCCCATCCGGTTATCTGGAGCGATAGAGAGGAGGTTAAATAAATGAATTCATTAAAAGTGTGGTTTGAAAACTGGAAATATAAAAGAATTCAGAATAAGGTAAAGAAGATGAAGGATAATCTTGATGTCAGAGAATTAATAAAAAGTTCAGTTAAAGTCGGTTTAGAGAATTATTCTGAACGTTCAGCTGCTGAAAAGGCATTAGCGGAGATAAGGGATCCAAAAGCGGTAAATTCTCTTATCGAAATCCTGAATGACGATGATTACAAAACAAGAAATGAAGCTATTCGTGTTCTCGTAAATATTGGCAAACCATCAATAGAGCAATTATTGCTTGCTATCAAAGACAAGAGGTCAAATGTTAAGGAATCTGCGGCTAAAGCTTTAGGTAAAATAGGAGGCCCAGAATTAGAAGAACATCTTATAACATCTTTAAAGAATGAAGATGAATATCAAAGGATGTTATCTTATAGAGCTCTCGTGGATATTAAAGGTATTGAGGAAGCAGAATCGATATTAGAGAGCTTGCTAAAAAACGAAAAAAACCCACACATCAAGCTAGGTATAGTTGATTTAATAAAAAATCAATCAATTTTGTATGATATTGCAATAAATGATGATACAGAGAACATTCGTCAGAGCGCTATTAATAAAATAAAAGATGGTTTGCTTTTGGATAATATTGTAAAAAATAGTAGAGACACTAATATACAAAAGATAGCTAGACAAAAGCTAACCAAATTGAATGATATAAGAAATGAAGTTGCACGAGTAGGTGAATTGTTAAAAGTAGGTATGCCATTAAACAAAATAATAGAGCTACTTGGTCCACCATCACGATCAATTGGCGGAACTGACGTAGTCAGTATGACCAAAAATATTGGAGCGAGTATTTCATCCTCAGCAACGGGAATGATGGGAGGAAAAATATTTATGGAGTGGGACAGACCGGAAGGACTGTACAAACTGGTTATAGAAGATGGAAAATTGGCAAGAATCTATTCAGCCCCGGAGGGTATTCTGAGCTAGGGGAAAAGAATATGATCGGCCTTTACAACCTGAATTCATATAATAAAGGATCCTAACGAGTTTCCATCCAGAAATGGCCCTTTTCCGCAATCTCTGCATCAATCTGTGGAATTATTTGTGCGGCGTACCACGTGTACGCCTCCGCATAATTCCTTGATTTCTTTGACCTTGCGAAAAATTGCTCATTTCTGAATTGGAAACTTAATTTGCGCCCAAAATAGATTTATGGATGGGCACTAACAAATAAAGGATTAGTCCCGAGTCGAGTGAAACGAGTGCTCGGGACTAATCCA
>CAZIIV010000345.1:0-2688 GCA_964539365.1 uncultured Desulfobacteraceae bacterium
AAAACAAATTTTTCAAAATTAATCGCAAGGTTCCTGGATGGCGAGGAAATCGTTATTGCTAAAAACGGCGAGCCTGTCCTTCAGTTTGCACCGGTTGAAAAAAAAGAACATCAGTTAAGATCTACCGGATTCTTTAATTGTGACATAGACATGTCCACTTTTGATGACCCCATTGAAGAAATGAAGGAATATGAATGAACTGCATACTCGACACGCATGTTTTGATCTTTCTTGGATGTGGTTATGAAACCAGGATTGGACAAAAAGCCCTGGACATATATAAGGATCCGAAGTCAAATATTTTTCTGAGTCAAATTTCATTCTGGGAGATGGCGATCAAAATAAATATCGGCAAGTTGAAGATTCCAATAGGCCTTAAAAATGTCATAATCCATACACGTCAGGCAGGAATCGAAACCATTCCAGTCCGCAATTCTCATATCCTCTATTATGAGTCCCTCGAAGTGCATGAAAAACACAAAGATCCATTTGATAGATACATTGTCTCTACAGCATTATGTGAAGACATGAAAATCATTTCCGGTGACTCGAAATTTGACCTTTATTCTAATGTAATTAGAATCTGGAACGAATAAAGGTTTTGGGATATAATTTCCTGTCTTTTTATCCTAAACGGCTTATAAAGCGCCCTGATTTGAGACGGAAAAAAGCCCCGCGAAAACTGTAAAAATAAGCAAGCCACAAAAAAAGGCGGGGAAATTTTCCCCGCCTTCTAATTCATGCCCATAAGGACTGTTTTTGTCAAAATTTCTTAAAAAATTTTTAGTCTAAACATCGCTCTCAGCTAAGAAATTAATGCGCCCCTCGCTTCTCAAGCACCGCAAAAATGGTTTCGTACAATATACTAAAATCCAGGGAAAGACTTCGGTTATATATATAGTACAGGTCAAGCAAAATCATGTCTTCAAATGTCACCTCACTCCTCCCTGCCACTTGCCACAAACCGGTAATCCCCGGGCGAACGCTCGATCGTTTTTTATGCCAGTTCTTGTAAATCTCATACTCATACGGAAGACAGGGTCTGGGGCCTACCAAACTCATTTCACCTTTTAACACATTGATAAGTTGAGGCAATTCATCAAGGCTTAATTTTCTTAATAATTTTCCAACGGAAGTGACCCTCGAATCGTTAGTTATCTTTAAAGGCTGATCTTTACCGTTTTCAGTGGAAATTTCGCCTTTGATAAGTTTTGTTACGTATGCTTTATGAATATCCGATTGATTATTTTCTCTCATGGATCTGAATTTATACATGGTAAAGATTTCGCCATTCTTGCCCACCGCCTGTGCCCGGTAAAAAACCGGTCCTTTGGAATTCAGTTTTATTGCAACACTTATTAATAAAAAAAGTGGGGATAGCAGTACAAATATCGGCAGTGCCATCAATGCATCAAGTCCATGTTTTATTTTATTAAATAACCAGGTATTTTTCTGCGAGCAAAGCCGGATCATTTGAAGATCGCAAAAATTGTCTATATTCAATTTCATGCCAATAATTGGCATTAATTTTTGTGGAAACCATACGGTAAGTCCTTTGTTCGTGCAATAATCCAGCAGGGAAATGAGAGTCACTTTATCTATGTTCTCATCAGTAACAATTATTTCCTCAACTTTATTTTGTTCCACAATGTCCGGTAATCGGCTTAGCGCACCCAGTCTGTGTTTGGGAAGAGAAATATCCGGACCTGGTTCTCCAACTATGCCGGCAACCCAATAGGGAGCATTATAAGTAACGATATGGGTTATAATGTTTTTAGCTTCTTCATCAGACCCGATAATAGCTACTTGTCGCCTGAAATTACGGCGCATCCAGATATTGTAAACCACATGTACTACAAAAAATCTGCCAACCGTCAACATCGTGACGGCCAACAAAAAACCAGCAGGGATTAACCACCAATTTATTATATAAATAGGGTTTTCATCGGGTCTTATCAGCCCGATTATTCCGACGATCAAAAAACTGATTCCGATGGCTTTGATAATATATAGCAACTGTTGCCAGAAGAATCTGCTCAAAAGCATCATCCCCACAGCAATCAGAAATATTGCAGCAACTAAATAATAATTAAGAAAAAATTGGGGAAACATGAAAATAGCAGTTATAATTCCCAAAGTTAAAAGACTCCAACCGAAGGATTTAGCTAAGCTTGCCATGTGTTTTCTTTTTAAAAATATGAGATGATAGTTATAAAGATTGAAGGTTGGAAAAAACGATATGACAACCAGAGACAGAATAAAAAGAATAAGAACTTGGCTTACATTTAGCCCCATATTAAAATTGAAATTGGTTATCCGACCAACTAATCCAAAAACAAGGAGCACTATTATTAAATCATGAACAACCAAACTGAATTTATATGAAAAAAACCTGTTTTTCATGCTTTGTTTTGAAGGCGTATCCGTCTCTTTTAAAAATAGTGACGGCTCCAAACTCTCTTCTGTAATGCGTGGTTTTGCCATTTTATCTTCACTTTTTGAATGAATCTTTTTAGTCTGCATAGGCATTCAATTACCATGCCAAGTATACATTATAAATCTAACCCATTAATACAACTGATAATATACTTTTATATTGCCTGGAAAATATCCAGGAAAAACCCAAAATTGTGTAATTGATTTCCCATGTCTTGTGCAATAAATTACACAATTAACCATCTTATTTAT
>CAZIIV010000346.1:0-2686 GCA_964539365.1 uncultured Desulfobacteraceae bacterium
CTTCAACAGCTTCGGCGGTATAGTCTTTTTTCGTTACCATTTTGGTCTGATTGTTTGTTTAAAGAGTACCCTTGCCGCTTCTTCACCTCTTCCGCGAAAGCCCATAAGATCTAGATAAATTTGGATTGGCGAAGCGATCTTTACACCACCAACCTCAAGGACCCCATAAAAAACTCCTTCATCATAAGGTGTTAGTATGCTCACATTCGCACCGCTTTGAACCTCTTTAAAATTCATTTGCTCGACAACATCTTTTTCTGCTTTATCAATATAGACAAAGACCCTTTGATATCTTACAGCCGGAGCGAGTCGCGCTGCACCGGAAAATCCGGTTAACGCATAATTCAATTTACTTTGACGGCAAACTTCAGCGATGCTCACTTCTATTTCAGGAACACTTTTGAGTGAATACAAATTGCAAATTCCACTTTTTCGATACGTGTAATTTTCAGCCCATTCGTTTAAAAGCTGTTCAGGAGCAACTAATGAAAATCCACTCCGGTCCGTTTGTATCCACTCGCGATCATTAAGCAGTTTCTTGACGTTTGCCACCTGTCCCAGGCTGACACCCGCTTCATTTTCCAACGCTTTCATTTTCCAAGTTTTTTCAGGTTTGCTCAGGAGAACCCTCAAGACTCTTTCGGCCTTCGGTGAATACAGCGAGCGCAAATCTCGCTTTTCGGCAAACGCATTGGGATTGCCTGTCTGCTCGATGAATACCTGCTCGAAACACAAACGGCAATTGCCGGAAAGATCCGCATAACCTATTCCTTCTTTTATACAGATTTCAGATGCCGTCGGAGAAATATACGGTGCCACAAAGACTCCATAAGCTTTTGGAAAAACAGTCTGATATCTTAAAAGCTGATTCACAGCTTCACGTGCACGACGGGGCTGACCGTTGCTTTTAATCTCGATCAACAATTCTTTTTCAATACCATGAACTGATAGTTTTACCAACAAATCAGGCTTATTATCTCCAATCCCGGGGGCTTTTCGAATATTGTTGATCCTTAGAAAGGGGACTTTTGACAGGCATGCTCGCAACGCATTTTCAGCGCTTTTTTCAAGTGTTTCATCAGAATTTTTCATTATACAGGTTCCTTTCAGCATTTGCTGAAAAGATAGTATATGGTGAAAAAGCTTCCCAGTCAAGTTGTTTTCATTTAAAAATACATTTTCAGCGTCCGTTGAAACAAATTTTATTAGTGAAATTGCCAAACCGATTTGGACCAACCCCTTAAGCGAAGAACACAGATTTTTCTCGAGATGAAAATTCGAAAAATATAGTGCCTCGTTTAACTATACAGACACCATGGACTCGCATATGTATTATTAACGCCCGCTTCGCTTGAGCATACAAGAATTTACCTGCGTCTCCTCCTTTGGGAAAATCTTTGATATCCAACATCGTTTGAGTTACCTCTTTTTTCCTTTTTAAACGCGGACAGATGTAACACGCGGTCTTTTTCAACCAGGGCAGTTCCCGAAACCATACGGGACTCAAACGTGATCTTTTTGCCTAAACCAAAAGAAGGATGGCGTTCTCCTTTGCTTTTGAGTGCTGATTCTATAAAATTACGCGCCTTGTTCGGCGGAACGGATTCCTTTTGTGAAGCATCCCGGCTGTCAAAAGCATCAAGCGCATAACTTTTTACCAGTTTATCGAAAAATCTCTTGAATGTGTCATGGCAACCAAAACCCTCCAGCCCAAGTATCTGTCCATTCATGGCGAACACCGCCCCCACCTGCCACTCAATCAATTGAAACTTATTGATAAATTCGGACAGTTTGTCTTCATAGCTCTCATAAACATCGGCCATGGCATGAGTCGGGGATTCCACTTTCATGCGAGCTGACTTTTCGGAAATGTTATCCCAGATCCGGCTCTGATCAGACTGATACCCCCTTCCACATTTAAGGCTGAATTTTACATCTTCCTGATGCTCTCTTCGAAGGGATGCATGCATCATTTTTTTACCGGATACAAACGTTTTTGATCTGTATCTCCAGCGCCCTTGTTCCACACAGCTGACCGGAATAATGACCTCGGTTTTTCCGGCGATTAAAAAACTTGAATTGACAATCCGGTTTTGTTTGGCCCCGACAAGCTCTTCGCCTTCTATAACCAGAACGCTCTTTTTGCCTGAATTTTTGAGTTTTAGCTCCGGAACACTCCCCTGGGTGTCCAGTTCTGTAATTTGAATTAAATCTTTATCTAACGCCTGTTCAAGTATCAGGTATTGCGGCTCGATTCCATCAGGTGCCAGTAGTGGGGAAATGGTTAAATTTTGATGAACCTGCTTGCGTGCGATTTTTGAAATTTCTAAAAACGATTTGATTGAATCCATGCTACCCTCCTCATGAGACCTCTAAAAAACACCTCCTTTTGCCCAATTTCTGTGTCAGACTCAGATTTTAACCCGCCACCGAACTTTGGCGGGTTAATCCTCGAAATACTCCCATGTGTGTCTGCCTGCCCCGTAGGTCCGGCAGATCGTACTGGGGTGGTTAAAATATTCGTCCTCCTTGAACTTGGACAAAATTTGATATTTTTCAAACGCCTCCTTTTTTTATGAGGAGTTTATCATGTGTCATTGTCAGATCAGGACAAAGTGATCTGAAAAAATAAAAAAAACCCCGCCTCTCCACCTGAGAAATGGGGTTCCTTGTCTGCATCACAAGT
>CAZIIV010000347.1:0-2671 GCA_964539365.1 uncultured Desulfobacteraceae bacterium
TTCAGCCAGAATGTTTTTAGAACCGGCAGAGTCATCATTGACAAAAATCCGAACCTGCGAGCCGACTTCCAAGGTAGGATATTAAAGCAATAGTTTGATTTTTCACCCTTTTGGCAAAAATATTTGCAAGAGGTGACAAATGCCCCTGTATGATCAGGATAAAATGGTTAAACTTGTATCGGAACTCAGAAAAAGTGTTGCACGCTTAAGGTCTATCGGTCAGTTACCTTGCGCCGAATTTTTTAAAGATCCTGATAAAATCGGAAGTTCAAAATATTGACTTAAAAGACGGAATCCGAAACGTCTATGAATGGTATTTGAAGGGTATAAAATAATGACCTTTACTAAATTAAAAAAAAGATGGGCTTTAGAGCACGAATTTAGGAAAATCCGGTCGAAGGAAGTTAAGCGTTTGCTGTTGGAAAAAGGCATGCCGGTTTTTGAGAAGTTCGGTATTAGAAAGGTGATTCTTTTCGGATCTGTTGCAGACAATAAGTATGATGAGATGTCTGACTTGGATATTATGGTTATGCCTCTTTCGGGCGATAAATACTGGGATTTTCATCACGAAATTGAAGAAACTTTAGACATGCCTGTTGATTTGTATACGAAATATGACCATCCTGTTATTGTAAATAAGATTCTTTCAAGAGGAGAAATAGTTTATGAACTATAATCTTGAGCTATTGAAAGCTGACATAAATGACGAACTGGAGAGATTAGAACGCCTGGAACAGGAATTTTTTAAAGTAGAAAAAATGATTGATCTCCCAGCCGAAGAAATATCCTACATAGACCGTGGAGCAATTGGATATCTGTTGCATAATTTTTACAATGGATGTGAAAATATTTTTCGCTCCATTGCCCGATTTTTTGAAAACGACATGGGCCCACAAAATTGGCACAAAGACCTGCTAAAGCGCATGAAATTGGAAATATCTGGTTTTAGACCGCGATTAATTGATGAAGAATTATATCGGCTGTTAGATGACTTTCGTGCCTTTAGACACAAATTTCGACATTCTTATGCTTTTGAGCTGGATTGGGAAAAAGAGTGTTTGGTTGCAAGAAAATTTACACACACAGCCAAAATGTTCAAGATTCAAATTAATAATTTCATAAACATATTAGAGCAGATTGAGAATGAGTAAAGGAAGACCATTTCAAGAGAGTGTTATTTGCTGACAACTGCATTGATTTTATTTTTTTCATCTGGAAAGGAAATAAACAAAAACGAGATGTTGAAGGTCCTGCTTGCCCAGTGAAATTCTGCTACGAAGACCCCGGAAAGGGGTTTTTACCGGGTTAAATCATGACCGGCTCGCTGTGCCCCGTAGGTCCGATAGATCGTACCGGCGTTAAATGACCTCGGCCTATTTATTCTGTTTACCTTTAAAAAGAGAAAGAAACATGACCAATGAAGCATTAGACAAAGTACCATCTGTCGCGGTGATCGGAAGTGGATACTGGGGGAAAAACCTGGTACGCAATTTTTACAATCTGGGGGTATTAAAACTTATCTGCGACAAAAATGAAACGTTGCTCGATACATTTCGGGAACAATATGCCGGTTACTATTAGGTCCCCCATTATTAAAGGAGGAAAACAATATGGAAACTAAGACAATAAGCCTAACACTGCCCTTAGGCGTATTTTCAGCGTTTAGGAAGTCGCCTGAAGAGTTTTCGAAAGATTTACGCCTGACTGCTGCAGTAAAATGGTACGAAATGGGAGTTGTCTCCCAACAGAAAGCTGCTGAAATAGCTGGCATCAACCGTGAGGACTTTCTCCTGGAGTTGGCAAGATTTAAGGTCTCACCTTTTCAGTATTCAGCAGAAGAAGTGCTTCGAGAGGCTGGTTATGAATGAAAATTGGGTGCTCAATGCGGACAAGCTCACCTATGCCAACAACCTGGATTCCCTTTTTGAAATATATTCAATAAGGCATGACCCTAAGAGATAAGGAGGATCATTATGAATATAGCAGAAAAAATTTATAAGGAAGCCAGCAGGCTGCCGGAACATCTGGCAAGGGAGGTCCTTGATTTTATAGAATACATTGAAAAAAAACATGGACTCCAGGACAAAGAGATACAGAATCTGAAAGAAGCCCAGATTCCGGTTATGAATTATATCTGGGACAACGAAGAAGACGGGGTATGGGATGAATGTTGAACCGGGGGATATCGTTAGTATTCCCTTTCCATACCCTGAGTGCTTCTTGGATAAAAAAGAAATACGGCACCCTCCGGGACGATATCTTTGAACAAATAATGGACAACCTTTGCTCCCATTTGGGTTGTTCCTGAAAACTCCGCCATCATTTATATGAAAATTCTCCTGCTTGGCTGCAACGGACAGGTGAGCCGGGAACTGCAGTGCTCCCTGGCACCCCTCGGCCGGGTTACCGCCCTTGCCCGGGTCAGCTGGGGGTCGGGCCACAGCAACATATAGAAATAATTTATAAACCATTAAAAAGTTGCGTCAGATAAGGCCTTAAGCGCGAAAAACATCTATTTTTGGAACGTTACATCATAAATATCAACAAGTTCGCGTGGCCCGACCCCAACCCCAGGTGACCCGGCCTTTAATGGGTGACCCCAATTCGACTAAAACATCGCGCACTCAAAAAATACGTGCTTTATTATTGAGTTTTGTGTAATATGAGATAA
>CAZIIV010000348.1:0-2662 GCA_964539365.1 uncultured Desulfobacteraceae bacterium
ATACGCTACGCTGTGCTAACGCAAATTTAACCCCGATGAAACAAATAAAAGGTTTCATTGAGCGGGCGGGGCAGGGAAGGTGAGCCCGCCATAGTGACGGCGGATAAACCCGCCACACGAACGGCGGATAAAAAGGTGGGGAAAGATAAATAATGAGGCAAGGGGGTGAAGAGGTGAGTCTGCCACACGAACGGCAGATAGGTTGGTCAGGTCACCCACGCGAGTGTTGAACTTTTCAAAGTATCAGAAAAAGATCTCTTTAAAGGGTTTAGTCGGTCTGTCCGTTGCTGTTTTATTTGGGGTACTGTTTTTCGGGTTATGGCCTAAGGATTTTAATTTTTCAAACCATGTTACAAGGATTGCAGAGCAGCCCGGCATTCGGTTCAGTGGGTACGGAATCGCCTATACGGATCCCATTAAAAATTTGAGCAAACAAGGCGACTCCGGGGAAAATGGGTTTTCAGTAGAAATTGCTTTAAAACCGGCAGGGTATCATAAAGATGGATTTCATTTTATTTTGTCGCTTCATAATGGAAAAGATAGCGATCAGTTATTGGTAGGGCAATGGCACTCATCGATAATCGTAATGAATGGAGATGATTACAATCACAGAAGAAGAACCAAAAGAATATCCGTAAAATTATCTGAAGTGCCTCCGAAAACACGATTTGTAACCATAGTTACAGGAAAACACGGCACCAGTATCTATCTGGATGGTCAAAATATCCGTACGCAAAAGGACTTAACACTAAAAGTCCCTGAAGGTGGAAACGCCAGACTTCTCTTAGGTAATTCCGTATACGGCAAACATAGCTGGAAAGGTGATGTTTACGGTATGGCGTTTTACAAGTATGCGCTTATGGATCGGGATGTGGCGATGCACTTTGATCACTGGGGTAAACACAGGAACTTTTTGTTTGCCATGAAATATAAGCCCGCTGTGCTATATTTGTTTGATGAAAAAGGAGATAAAAAAGCATTTGACCATGCCGGTGGAAACTACGACCTTAACATACCTTCGAGAATGCAGATATTAGATAAAAAAATTCTTTCCTTTACCAAGGAGCAATTAAATTTCGGCTCGGGGTTTATTCGAGACATGGTTATAAATTTAATAGGCTTCATACCCCTTGGTTTTTTTCTAAACGCGACGTTTGTCAGAGCCGGCGGTTTTTTTGAAAAAAATAATGTCCTGATAACGGTTGTTTTATGCTTTACTGTAAGCCTTGCAATTGAAATCCTTCAAGCCTGGATGCCCTCACGAAGTTCTGATCCTACGGACTTGCTATTAAATACCTTTGGGGCAGTATCGGGGGTGATGATCTATAACCTTATAGTTGTATAAACAACACCGTGTTGTTTACCTTCCAGGAAAGCCGATAAATACTCCATTTCCTTTGTTGTCAAGGGTTCGCAGTAAATGACTACGGCTTCAACCTTGACGCCGCGGACCTGGAGCATCCACGCCAGAGGCGGACAGGCCTCGACTTTTGCAACGTTAAGGTATAGATTTCTTTTGACGATTCGAAGGTCAGCCGCCAAGGTGTAGAGATCGAGGCATGAAGTCGGGCTATTCGGTTGAGTATTTCTGAGAGCATTAAAAAATGTCCCTTGACATAGAACTCATAAATCCCCTGGATGATGACCAGTGGGATAATTTAATAATAGAAACCAACCAGTATTCCTTTTTTCATTCCCATGCATGGATTAAGGTTCTCCGGGAAAGCTACGGATATACACCGTGTTTTTTTATTTTAAGAAGTAAAAGGGGATTTTCAGCGTTGTTACCTTTCATGGAGGTTAACAGTTGGTATCGTGGCCGGCGAGGAGTTTCACTGCCCTTTAGCGATTACTGCGATCCAATAATAAGAGGGCAGATATCTCCCCAAATTTTATTAAAACGTATCATTGGTTTTGGTAAAACTTTTAAATGGAAGTATTTAGATATGCATGGGGGAGAAATCTTCTTCCAGGGTAAAAAAACTTCAAGAGAATATTACGGTCATTTATTGGAGCTGAACGCTGAACCGGATAACATTCTTAAACGATTTCGGGATAGTAATAGAAGAAGTATCAGAAAAGCGGTTAAATCAGGCGTTGAAATCCATCAATCAAACTCGCTTCACTCTATGAAAGATTTTTACCGCCTGCATTGTCTGACAAGAAAGCGGCATGAACTTCCGGTGCAGCCCTTCCATTTTTTTAAGAAAGTCCATGAACATATCATTTCAAAACAATCAGGATTTATCATCAAGGCAATCTATGATGACAAAATTGTCGGAGCGGCGGTATTTTTTCATTTCGGAAAGAAAGCTTTGTTTAAGTTCGGCGCTTCTGATTTAAGATTTCAGCATTTGAGAATGAATAATTTGATTATGTGGGAGGCCATAAAATGGTATGCGAGCAATGGATATGAAAGCTTTTGCTTTGGCCGGACAGACATGGAGAATCTTGGACTAAGACAATTTAAAAAGGGATGGGGGGCCAAAGAGTACCGGATCAAATACTTTAAGTACGACCTGAAAACTGATTCCTTAATAAAAGATAATACAGATAATATGTATTCCATACTTCGTTTTGTATTCAGCAAAATGCCGATTTCTATCTCACGGATTTTAGGAGCGTTTTTGTATCGGCATTTTGCATAGAAAACCGAAATTCT
>CAZIIV010000349.1:0-2660 GCA_964539365.1 uncultured Desulfobacteraceae bacterium
TAAAATTATGATCTTCATTTAAAATTCGGTTAAACGCTTGACAAGAGAATATGGTGTCATATGTTACGCGCATAAGCTCATAACTGAAAGGAATTGTCATCGTATGATTATCAGTATTGCCAGCGGAAAGGGCGGTACCGGAAAAACCACTGTGGCCACCAACCTGGCCGTTTCCATTGGATCGGATGTTCAACTGTTGGACTGTGACGTGGAAGCACCCAATGCGCACCTGTTTCTTAACCCGATCATCGACGAGGAAAGACCTGTTTTTACACCGGTACCGGAAATTGACGAAGAAAAATGCACCTTCTGTAAAAAATGCGCTGAAATATGCAGGTTCAAGGCCATTGCCGTGATCGGGGAAACCGTGTTGACGTTTCCGGAACTCTGCCATAGTTGTGGCGGTTGCATGAAGGTCTGTCCTGAAAACGCCGTTACAGAAACCGGTAGAAACCTGGGGGTGATTCAAACCGGACATAGGAATAATATCCATTTCGTAAACGGCCGGTTGAGGATCGGCGAGGCCATGTCACCTCCTTTGATCAGAGAGGTTCGGTCATATACCCGTCCGGATCACCTGACCATCATCGACGCACCTCCCGGTACATCATGCCCGGTCATCGCGGCCATGAAGGGAACCGATTTCGTCCTGCTGGTTACCGAACCCACGCCGTTTGGTCTGTATGACTTGAAACTGGCCGTGGAAGCGGTGAAAATTCTTGAAATTCCGAGCGGACTGGTTATTAACCGTTCGGATATCGGTGATCATCGGGTCACGGAATACGCTGAGAAAGAAAACCTGCCCGTTTTAATGGAGATTCCTTTTGATCGCAACATAGCGGAAGCGTATTCAAGAGGCAAACTCATTATTGAACAAATGCCGGAATGGAAAGAAAAGTTTTTGAAATTATACGATACCATTAAAGAAATGGTTGCCTGAAGGAGAAAATATTTTAATGAAAGAACTGGTTGTCATCAGCGGAAAAGGCGGCACCGGAAAAACGAGCATTATGGCGGCCTTTGCATCATTGGCTAAAAATAAGGTACTTTGTGATGCCGATGTAGATGCCGCTGATCTTCATTTGCTTATGGACCCGGAAATAAAAAAACATTATGATTTTCAGGGAGGCGGAACTGCGGTTATTGATCCGGATACATGCACCCAATGCGGCCTTTGCAGGGAGTTGTGTCGATGGGAAGCCATCAGCGAAGCGTTTGAAGTGGATCCTATAGAGTGTGAGGGATGCGGAGTTTGTGTAGATTTTTGCCCGGAGCAGGCCATCGACTTTCCGCTAAATACTTGCGGGCAATGGTTTATTTCCGATACCCGTTTCGGTCCCATGGTCCATGCCCGATTGGGCATTGCCGAAGAAAATTCGGGCAAGCTGGTTACCCTTATTCGGCAGGAAGCCAAGAAACTTGCAGAAAAATATAAACTGGATCTGATCCTCACGGACGGCCCTCCGGGTGTTGGATGCCCGGTAATTGCTTCCATCGGCGGGGCCACGGGTCTTCTTATCGTAACAGAGCCCACGGTTTCGGGACTGCATGACATGGAGCGGGTCGCACAATTGGCCGATCATTTTAAAGTCCCGGGCATGGTCTGTGTAAACAAATTTGATCTGAATATCGACCAGACACAGGCCATTGAAAAACTGGCAAAAGAAAAAAACATAACGGTTCTGGGACGGATTCCTTTTGATCCTGTTTTTACGAAATCCATGGTGCAGGGAAAAACCATTTTTGAATATAATACGGAATCAATAGTGGGTCAGGCAGTTAAACAGATATGGAAAAAAATTATTGAATCGCCGGTGATGAACGAAAAAGCGACGGGGTGATTCAAATACCATAGAAAATAAATAAAGGAGACTTTAGTACAATGCAAAATGGAAGGATAGCGATTCCGTCCGTGAAAAACGGCGGACTGGACGGTCAACGGTCGGGACATTTTGGTCACTGTGACGTGTTTACCCTGGTAGATGTTGAAGCGGGAGAGATCAAGGGAGTCAGCACCATCTCAAACCAGAGTCATGTCCAGGGCGGATGTATGGTGCCGGTAAATCTCTTGGCGGAACATAATGTAACTGCTTTAATCGTAGGCGGTATCGGCATGCGGCCACTCATGGGATTCCGCCAGGCGGGTATCGATGTGTATTACGATGCCATACGTCCTGAAATAAGACCGGTGGTGGAAGACCTTATCGCAGGAAAATTGTCTGCGATTACGGATGACCAGGTTTGCGGTGGCGGTCAGGGCGGCGTATGAGTAAAGATAAACGGATTCGGAGAATGATATAATGAAAATAGCTGTAACATCCAAAGGACCCGACCTTGACCATCAGGTTGATCCTCGATTCGGGCGGGCCGCATATATACTTATTGTAGATTCAGAAACTTTCGATTTTGATGTTCTGGACAATAAAGAAAATGCAAACGCACTTAAAGGGGCCGGCATTCAGGCGGCCGGAATGGTAAGCGATACGGGCGCAGAAGTTTTAATTACCGGATTTTGCGGGCCCAATGCATTTAAAGTCCTGAATGCCGCAAAAATCAAGGTGGCCTCTGGCGGCGAAGGCACAGTCAGAGATGCCGTAGAATCCTTTAATCAGGGGAAGTTGACGTTTTCGGATCAGGCAAATGTAGAAGGGCACTGGTAA
>CAZIIV010000350.1:0-2659 GCA_964539365.1 uncultured Desulfobacteraceae bacterium
ATGAAGGGTACCAAAATATTGATCACCTATCCGTTTAAGAATAAAAACAGTGCGGGTTTTCAGGTGTCAGGTGTCAGGTGTCAGGATTAAGGGGGAGACGATCTGACCCACAGCAATGATATGGACGTGGAGGATCTTGAGGTCCATCAAAAATTGTGTCGGTCTGACACCTGAAACCTGAAACCAAACAGCCATGGCAATCTTAGCAAATAACAGTCTTGATTTGTTCCCATAAGCCAGGCAGCTGTTAAGCCCGTTCCGAAACGGGGTTACCAGCTCCACATCATTGGATCATCGTCCAATGGATCGGTGACCGTTTTTCCGATTTCATTGACAGCCGCCAGATCTTCTTCAGACAATTGAACGTTTGCTGCAGCGGCATTTTGAGTGGCCTGTTCGGCGTTCCGGGCACCGGCGATGGCGCATACTCCGGGCCGGGAAATGATCCAGCTCAGGGCCAGCTGTCCCAAAGTGATATTATTGGCTTTGGCAATGGGACGGAGGTTTTCCAACGCCTTCTGAACCCGCTTATAATTTTCCGGCTGAAAAAGTTTGTTTCTAAAGCGGTGATCCCCTTTGGCAAACGTGTGATCCGGACCGAATTTTCCGGTCAGCAACCCCTGGGCCATGGATGAATAGGCCAGCAGCGTAATTTTATTTTCAAGGCAATACGGCATGGCATCGGTTTCAACCTTGCGCCAAAACAACGAATACGGAGGCTGGAGACTGTCGATTCTTCCGTATGTTGCTGCGTCTTCCAGCTGCGATCGGGAGAAATTGGAAACCCCGATGGCACGAATTTTACCTTGCTTCTTCAGGTCGGTCATGGCTCGCATGGTTTCTTCCAGAGGAACTTTTTTGCTGCCAAAGGAACCCGGGGGCCAATGAATTTGATAGAGGTCTATATAGTCGGTGTTAAGATTTTTTAAAGATCCATGACATGCATCCATGACCTGTTGGTATTCCAGGTGATTCGAAAATACCTTGGTGGCGATCACAACCTTGTCACGCACTTCCTGAAGCGCATTTCCCACGATTTTTTCCGAATGACCGTTGCCATATACCTCCGCCGTATCGAATGTCGTGATACCCGAATCATAGGCCGCGTTTATGGCCTGTGTGGACTCCGTATCATCAATGCCCACCCACATGTCCTTGCCGGCCTGCCAGGTTCCCATAATGATCGCGGACAGTTTAATTCCGGAAGTGCCAAGCATACGAAATTCCATAATTACCTCCTTTAAAGGGATGAGGATATCCGGTTAAATCCCCGGGTTAAATTTTTTATTCTCAAGTCAGGGCTTCTCCCCTGTCGGGGTCTGAAACCTGTTTTTCTTTTTAACGGACAGAACTAATGCTCATACCGCCCGGGAACCCGTGACCGCGGATCATTGGCCCATGAGATGTCTTACCGCTTCCTCCAGACCGTCCAGGGAAAGTTCGAACATGGGAAAGATCTGACGGATGGTCTTAATGGTGGGGGTGTAATCCCACAGTTGGGAAGATGCCGGATTCAGCCACACACTATGGGGAAAGGTCCGGGCCAGAAATTTAAGCTGCTCGATACTGGGTTTTCCGCTCCGCTCCTCTACATGTATGGATCCGTCGGCAGCCATGAGTTCATAGGGGGCCATGCTTGCATCGCCCAACAGAATCAAGCGTGTCTGGGGATCAAGCGCGGAAAGGTGCTCCACGGGAATGGGTTTTTTGGCTCTTGCCGGATCCTCCCAGAGCACGTCATATACCGTGTTGTGGAAATAGCAGATTTTAAGATCCTTGAACTGGGCCCGGGCATAATCAAAAAGGGTCTGGACAACCGGTATGTAGGGATCCATGGACCATCCGCCGTTGTCGATGGCAAGGATCACCTTGAGGCGGTCTTTTAAACTTTTTGAAAAAACGATTTCGATTTCTCCGCAGTTTTTCATGGTCTGATAAATGGTTTTATCGATGTCCAATTGATCTTCGGGACCCACGGGTATCATGTTGCGAAGCCGTTTTAAGGCTTCTCCAACCATGTCCTGGGTCAAAAGACCCCTGCGGCTATAATCTTTGTATCGTCTTTCCAGGGCAAGCTTTACCGCGGACTGGTTCCGGGATACCCCTCCCACGCGCATAGCTCCGGGGTGGTGTCCGGAATGGCCCACCGGTGATGATCCCCCCGTACCGATCCAGGTTGCGCCCCCGTAATGACGTCCTTTCTGATCGTTAAGGCGCGCTTTGAAGTATTGGAGCAGCTCATCAGGGCTCAGTTGGAGCAGCTCCGCTTCATCCATATCCAGAGCCCGGGCAAGGGTTTGGGGATCTTTGAGCCATTCGTCCAGCATGGCCCTGGAAATCTCATCGATTTCAAATCCGTGAAACTCGGGAGCTTCCGCCCCTTCAAAGCGGTGTGCGAAAATCCGGTCATACACATCAAAATACCGTTCGCTTTTCACGAGAATTGCCCGGGCCGCTGTGTAGAACTCCCCCAGGGAATTAATCAATCCCATGTTCAGGGCCTTCTGCAGGGTCAGAAACGACGTGGGGCTGACCTGAATTCCGGCAGCTTTCAGGCTATAGAAGAAATCTACAAACATTGGCGTGTTGATAGTAAAGAATCCCGGCCCAGAGGACCAGGCTTTGGTTATCCCCAGAGGGGATTTGCTTTATTAAAAGT